>JANPGH010000085.1:0-6338 GCA_031423795.1 Elusimicrobiota bacterium
CGATAGATGCACTCGCGTTCTTCTGCCGTCACGCGCTTGTAAGCCATGTCGTTTCCCTCGTGTTACGGTACACGAAGAACGCAGCTTACAGCGTGACCTTCTCACGCTACGAGTGTTGCACTAGCCGGTGGAACGCGGGAGGGAAATTCATATAAATATTGTGAAAAAACAATGAGCTAATTGTTGGAATATCGGGAGGGACTAGGGGTTTAAGTACGCTCGCCAGCAATAACCCGTCATCGCGATTGCGCCGTGGGGCGGATAAGTATTATCATCTGGTATGGGCGAGAAGTTCGGAGAACGCACCTTCACGACGTTCGAAGTGGCACGGCTATGCGGGGTGTTCCATACGACAGTGATTAATTGGGTCAACAAGGGCAAGCTGAAAGCCCGTGTGACTCCAGGTGGGCATCGCCGCATCCCGCTGTCGGAGCTGGTGCCGTTCATGAAGAAATACGACATGCCCGTGCCGGCGGATATCGGCGATCCGCACCGTACCATCTTGATCCTGGACGATGAGCCGATGATGACGCGGTTAATCGAGCGCGGCTTTACCAAGCATAAGGATCGTTACACCGTCCAAATTTCGAATAACCCGGTCGATGCCCTGGTCATGATCGGAAAAAAACTTCCGGATCTTCTGGTCATGGATCTGATGATGCCAGTGATGGACGGCTTCCAGGTCTGTCAGATCCTGAAATCGAATCCGGCGACGAAGGACATGAAAATCGTCGCGATTTCCGGGCGTAAACTGCTGGCCAACCAGCACGAATTTCTCGCGAAAAATGTCGACGAATTCCTGCAGAAGCCCTTTGAAATGGAAGATTTGGTCGCCACTGTCGAGAAGCACCTGTCCTAACCGTGACCCAGCCCAGTCACCCCCAGGTCGCACCCGCCTCGCCGGCCACAGCGCCGGCTGCCCCGCTCGACATTCGCGAAAAGGGCGGACCTAAGGACGGCGTGATCCAATATTTGGACCGGCGCCTTTTCATGCAGCTGACGGCTTTCTCAGGTTGTCGGGACACCCACAAGCTGATCAATTCTCTGGTCGGCGCGGGTGTAGACTGCGTGCTCTATGAAGAGCTTAGCGACCCCACTGGCATAGCTGTGCTCGCGATGTCCGAGGACCCGAACCTCCTGGTCACTAAATTGCGCCACGACCTCAGTTCCGGTGCGTTTTCCGAGCTGACGCTGAAGCCCGAGTTCTCGATGCTCGGCCGGACCTACGCTCTGGGATATGAGCCGCGACTCGAAGACTGGCTTTTGCACCGCCCGAAGCGCGTCGTCTGCGATCCCGCGCAGGCTTGGGCGGTCTGGTATCCACTGCGCCGCTCGGGCGCCTTCTCGCGCCTCCCGAAGTCAGACCAAGGCCAAATTCTCAAGGAGCACGGGGTCATCGGCCGCCAATTCGGCGACGCGGGCTTGGCCCAGGACATCCGTCTTGCCTGCCACGGCCTGGACAAGAACGACAACGATTTCGTTATCGGCCTGATCGGCAAGGAATTAGCACCCCTTTCCATTCTAGTTGAGACCATGCGTCCGACCGTGCAAACGTCCCAATATTTGGAAAACCTCGGTCCGTTTTTCGTTGGGCGCGCGCTGTGGCGCACGCCGCAAAAGGAGTCGGCATGAGCGCCAAGAAATTCCGTATCGCGATGTCGGAACGCTGTTACCGCTTCAAGCCGGATGCGCTGACTTCGCACGCTCCGCACAAGCCGGGCGTCTACGAATTCGTGATGTTCGACGCGCAGAAGAATCCCCGCGTCCTGTACGTCGGCGTGGCGGCCGGTAAAAGCGTGTATGAGGCGCTCGACGAGCACTGGAACGACAAGGCGCAGCCAGGCCGCTCGGCGCTATTTGCGGTTTCCCCGGACATTTATTTCGATTACGTCGCGGCAGCGGACATTTCCGACGTGTCCGAGTTGAGCGATATCGCCGGCGTCTTCATCTCGAAGAACAAGCCCCAGTTCAACACGGGACCCCTTCCCAGCTCCGGCAAACACGCCGCGGTCGAAGTCGAGGAAGTCGGCTGATCGCGCTTTCGTCCTTCCCGGCGCTGAACGCTTCCCTGAACGGCGCTTCCGCGGTCCTGCTTTTCTGTGGTTGGTTGTTGATAAAGTCCGGTCGCCGCGAAGCGCATCGCTGGACAATGCTGGCGGCCTTCGGCTGTTCGACGGTTTTCCTTGGCTGTTACCTGTGGTACCACGCGCACTCAGGAGTCACGCATTTCCAGAAAACGGGGTTGATCCGAGTCGTTTACTTCACGATCTTAGGGACGCATACGGTACTGGCGATCGCCGTTCTTCCGGTGATACTCAGGACGCTGTATTTGGCGCTCAATAATCGTTTCGTCGAGCATCGGACATGGGCGCGCTGGGCCTTCCCGATTTGGGCTTACGTTTCGACCACCGGCGTCGCCGTGTACTGGATTTTGTACCGGCTCTAACGGTTTATTTGCCTGAAAATTTCCTGAGTCTTTTGGTGCCCAGATATCTAGGTCCATTTCGGCCGGGTTAATTCCCCGAAGTGCCCATGAGATTCCTGGAGAGATGGGATATATTATCGCTAATCAAAATCGTTTTCATCGGGGGAGTATGAGTTTGCAGTGGAAGATTGTCGCTGGGTTGATCTTTGCTCTTGGCGGAGCGGGGCCTCTCGAAGCCGGGGTCGTTGTCATGCATGTCTTTACCACGGGTATGTCTCATTCGACGCAACGGGCGCAATTAGTCGGGAGTATTCCGGAGCCGAAGCAATTGTTGTTCGCTGCCGCGTCGGCGTCCATGCTGGCCAGTTACTCCAAGGTGGCCGTTCTCGAGGGCCCAGAATTCCTGGATTTGCTTCCGGCGCGTCCTTGGGAGGGAGCACGGGTGGCACGCGTCAACACACATTTGACTTCACACACCTTGCCGGCTGAGATTTCAATTTTGGGCGCCCTGACAAGGCAGCTTGGGCTGAAGCAGGGGCAATTCGCTCAAGCAACTCTGAGTCACTTTTGGGACGACAGCGGCAAAAATGCGGACCCTGAAGGCGTGCCTCACGCGCAATTCGAACAGGTCATACGAATCGCCTTGTCAAAGCCTACCCCCGAGTTGCGGAGAGAAACATTGCGCCAGTTTCTAATTGAAAATCCCATGCTTTCGAAGTTGCAGCAAGCCGAGGCGCGGTATCTCCTTGAGCAGTAGTCCGCGCCAACTTTAGGGCTGCGCCGATCCGCGTTCAGATAGATCCAGGTAGAATTTCGTCAAGCAGACCGCGCCCCAGGAAGAGATGAGAAATTGCGCAGCATTGGCGATCATCCCCGTCAAGGCGCGGCCAGGAGCTCCGGCAAGCGAGCCCACGGCGACAAGTATGCCGCCGACGACGACCAATGCTGCGGCCGCGGCCAGTCCCACGCAAAAGAGCACGGCCAGGAAGGCGGCCACGTCCCAGAATCGCCCTTGCGTCAACGCCCAGCTGCGGCGTAGAGATTCGACAGGCCCAAGCTCATCAACACATGTCGCGCTGATCGCCAGGCAAAAGCGAACAAGCAGGTAAATTCCCGGCACGACGAGGAACATCACCCCCAATCCGCACGCGGCTCCGATAAGCAAAGAGGCAATCCCGACGGGGATCATCCGTTTTATCGCGGCGATCATCAGGTCGGGAAAGGTGATCGGTTGGGCCCGCAGCGCACGCGCGGCGAACATCACCGTCGCGGCGTAGGCCAGCGTACCCAGGACGAATCCCAGCAGTCCTAGGACCATCAGCGGAGCGAGCGCGGCGTAGTCGCCGACGTCCATGGCCGCGCGAACGTCCTCTTGAGAAGTGAGTGATGACGTCATCCCAACAATAAAACCCAGAATTTGGGTGGGGAGGTGGCAGCAAGCCCATACTCCCAGCAGAAGGCCGGCGTTGTCGGCAGTCGTCTTTGTGCTGGTATGGAGAAGCTCGCCGATCGGATTCAGGGACGAGGCGTTGTTATCCATGGAGGAAGGGTAGCCGCTCCACCGAGAGCAGTCAAGGGGGAAGTCTTTTTAAGTGCGGGTCTTTAGGACAGGGGGGTCCCAGGTCCAATGGACCTCGTCGGCGAGGCCAGACGGTGTTAAAATGAAGGCATGAGATACCGAGTGATGGTCCCGCTGATGATGTGCGTCGCGGGGTCCGCGTTCGCTCAAATGCGGCCCGTCGAGATGCCGCGCTCTGCGCGCGGCCTTTCCGCGCCTTCCGCACTTACCACTTCAAGACCCTCCCTGATGCCCGCAAAGGCCGCCGACGCCCGCCCCTCAGGCCTTTTTACCCCCGAGCAATTCGCCCTGCGTGCGGAGATCCTGTTCACGGATGGACGCCTCGCCCCGGGCCAGCACGCCGCCGTCGTGTACCGAGACGAGAGGCAAGGGCTGGAGGTAATTCCCACCGGCAAGAAAGTCCGTGAGCATCTGGCCCAGTCGCCGCTCTCCAACGCACAGCGCGAGAACGCAGTCGTCGAGTTGTTCAAAACCGCCGGCGCCTCAGAATTCGATGTTGTTCTGCAGGATATCGGAACCGACGAGCATAATGTCATCGTGGTCAAAAAGGGTCGCACTGATCGCGTGATCGTCATTGGCGGCCATCACGACAAAATCATGGAGGGCCCCGGGGTCATCGACAACTGGACGGGTGCTACCATGGTCGCCAACCTCTATCACGAAATGCACATGATCGACACCGACGCCACGCTCGTATTCATTGCCTTCGGCGGTACTGAGGACGGCCTTCTCGGTTCCTCGGCCTATCTGGATTCTCTGACGGCCGCGCAAAAGAAGGACATCGATGCGATGCTGAACTTCGACGGGGTCGGCGTGAATGGCACTTATTCGTGGAGCGAAAATGCGTCACGGTCGCTCCTGGCTCGCGCGGAGCAGGTCGCGAAGGATTCTCGTCGCGAATTGAAGGAAGCAACCCGCTCCCTCAACGCCGATTCGACCAGTTTCCGCCGTGCGGGCATCCCCGCGATGACGATTCTAGGGATGACGCAGGACATGGTTTACGAAGTCTTGCATTCGGAGGCGGGACGCAACGCTCCCTTCAGCGTGCGGCACTATAAAAACTCCTTCATCCTGGCGCGTGAGATCCTAAAGTCGCTGGATCATGACGCGCTCGGGTTCCTGGGGCGCTGGAAAGCCTAGGGATTAGACGCGCGAAGCGCGTCAGGTCGTGAAGGACTTACCGCAGGAACACGTTGACGTCGCCTGCGGATTCTTGATCACGAATCCCGAAGACATCAGGGTCTCTTCGTAATCCACGATGGAGCCGCCGATGAAAAAATCGGCCTTGGGGTCGACGACCGCCTTCGCCCCGAATGCCTCGCTGACTGAGTCCTCGGGTAGCGACGCGTCAGCGACGACGAACTCATAGCTCATCCCGGAACATCCGCCCGCACCCACCTTCACGCGCAGCACCGGTGCTGCGCCTTTTTTATCGGCGAGCGCGCGGATTTTTTTAGCGGCGTTCTCAGTCAGGGTGACCATCAGAATTGCTTGGACTTTCCGCAGCCGCAGGAGCTTTTTTCGATCGGATTCTGGATGCGAAAGCCGGAGCTGGTCTCATCCTCGGCGTAATCGATGGTTGCTTGCTCAATCAGGGGGAGAGTCTTCGGATCGACGATCACGTCAAATCCGTTTTGAGGCAGGATTTTGTCGTCCGCAGCTTTTTCTTCGAAGCCAATTTTATATTCGTATCCCGCGCAGCCCGAAGGGGTAAGCCTCAGGCGCAAGGACTTTCCCTTAAGGGCGTCCTCGGTCGAGATAAACGCTTGGATTTTCTTGACGGCGTTATCCGTAAGGGTCAGCATCGTGGCTCCATCCTGACTAAATAAGTCAACTATCGTCAGTATACGAGAATGACGGGGCGACGTCAAGGTCGTTTTGTGTCATGTGGATTTCGGACCGGGCGCCAATTGGATGGGTCGATGGGATTGAAATTCTCCCGGTCCCTGTCCGGCAACCATTTGATGCCGTGGCCGCCTTCTTCCAAAAGTTCGGAATCCATGTCATCATTGCGAATCTTCATCGCCGTGATTTCGGATGGGAATATGCGTCCTAAAATAAAGACCTCGCCGAGCTTGCCGCTTTGGCCGATATCGTCAGCGTCGATAATCCCGCGGAAGGCGTCGATCTCGATGCGATAAATCGTTTCGCGCAAGCGTTTGGCGAAAGTCTGGGCGAGTTCCGGACTACGCGAGGCCGAGACGAACCCGGATTGGAAGGAGCCGCTCGTGCGGCGGTCGAGGAGTCGGTGGATCCGCTCCTCGTCGCCGGACTCGATGGTCTCCTGGTCGTCGCGGACTTTCGCTACAAGTCCTAGAGCGAGAGCTTTCGAAT
>JANPGH010000086.1:0-18719 GCA_031423795.1 Elusimicrobiota bacterium
TGGTTCGCTGCGTCGAAGGCCTGGAATCTGCCGTGATCGTCCGGTCGGGTTATGCCGTCGAATACGATTACTGTGATCCCACGGGCTTGAAGGCCTCGTTAGAAAGCAAGTTCGTTCGCGGACTCTTCCTCGCAGGTCAAATCAACGGCACGACCGGTTATGAAGAAGCCGCCGCACAGGGCTTCGTCGCCGGGGTCAACGCCGCCCTCCTCACGCGCGGCCAGACGCCATTGATTCTTGGCCGCGACGAGTCGTATATCGGCGTGATGATCGACGATTTAGTGACGCGCGGCGTCGATGAGCCCTATCGCATGTTCACGGCCCGCGCCGAATACCGGATGACACTGCGGGCCGATAACGCAGACCTGCGCCTGCTGGAGCGGGGACATTCGTTGGGCCTGATCTCCGATGGCATGCACGCAGCCTTCTCGCGCTACCGGGAGCAAGTATTTCGAGACGGTCCGCCTCTGAATGCGGATCTTGCTCCCTGGACGCTCGACGAAGTCCTCTCTCAACGAGAGACGATCGACTCATACGTCGGATATATTTCCCGCGAAAACGCCGTCGCTTCCCGCCTGCGCGAAGCCGAATTCGTCGAGCTTCCGGAGGAGATGGATTATGCGTCGATAGGGTCCCTAGGACACGAAGCTCGGCAAAAACTCTCGCGTGTCCGTCCGCGCACCATCGGGCAGGCTTCCCGAATTCCGGGACTCACGCCATCCGACGTGCAAATCGTCTGGGCGCGCGCCGCGCGTTTGAAAGGTTGACAACGAGCCCGCTCGCCAAACTCGTGACCGCGGCATCCGCGTGGGGAATCGCATTGACTGAAATCGACCTTGCGCGAATTGAAATATACTTGAAAGCTGTGCAGAATAAAAACGCGACCACGAATCTGACCGCAGATGATGCGTGGGAAGATCTCGTTCTAAAACACGCTGCTGACGGCCTCTTCGCCGCGTCCGTACTGCGCCACCTGTCTGGGCTCTCTCCCGCGCCTCGCGTCTTAGACTTAGGCTCTGGCGGCGGATTTATCGGGATCGTCTTGAAAATCGTATGGCCAAGCGCCGAAGTGACTCTGATGGAGGCCGTTGAGAGAAAATTCCAATTTCTAAACAGCACCTGTGCCGCATTAGGACTCCAGGGCCTTCGCCCTTTACGCCGCCGAGCCGGCCAAGACCCACCGCGGTCTTCCTATGAAACGAATTTTGATATTGTGGTCGAACGGGCCTTGGCTCCGCTTCCCGAGGCGATCGCGCTCGCTTTTCCCTTGCTCAATGCGGGGGGGCATTTTGCGGCTTTTCAGACCGCGGCACCAGATCCTTCGCGCCCGGAATACACGCGCGCACTGGCCGCTGCTGGCGGGAGAGTGCTAAACTGCATTTCTTACCGCCGGCCGGACGAGGACCGCGACCGACATCTGCTGCTTTTTAAACGAGGAGAACTCAACGGATGAGAATGCTCAATCGCTATTTTACGCCGTTCGCCTTGGTTTTGATCATTTCGGCCGTCTATTTCAGAGTCGATGAATTTCGCGACTCCGGTCTTCAAGCGCCGTTGCTCGCGGGGGGAATTCTTTTGGCGGATCTCGCCGTGAATTGGTGGATTGGTCGCAATCAATACCGTTGGCTCGCCTGGTCTCGACAATTGAGACTTGTCCAAGTGTGGCTTAATTTTGTTTGGGCGGTGCCGTTGTTCTACCTCCTTTATCCCTATTGGGCGCCGATGTGGCTTTTATTCGTCATGGCGCCAACCGCGGCCGCGCTAACCCTCAACCGTCTACAGACGATCCACTGTGCGGTCGTATCGGCAGCGGCGATGATCGCGCTCTATGCGCTCCGGCAGCCGCTGGCGGGCGTTTTCCTCGGAATGGCTCTGAACCAGGCGGCATTCATCGTCATTTTTTCCCTATTTGTTCATGGCCTCGCGGAGACCGCTGTGCGTCTTCGAGACGTCAACGCAGGTTGATTTTTTGAAACATCTGACACTCACCAATTAATTTTCCCGATGGACGTCCTCCTTCGACTCCGCGTCCTGATTTGGGCACTCGTCATTGGCCTTTGGGGCGTGATGGTTTATCAATATCTTGGAGACGAAGAGCGTGAACGCGTGCGCATGCGACCGATCGTCAATCCGTACGCGTCGATCGCGCTGTCTTCCGCGCCGATGCGGACTTCTCATGTCGACGTCGCTGCGGCACCAGAGAGATCCGATCCCGCGACAATGGTGACGCCGCCTCCTGATGCCGTCAGCCCCGCTCCCGGAGGCGGACACTCGGCTGAGGTCGCCGTAACGACGCCACCCCGTCCCCGACAGACGCCATCGCCCTCGCGTCCCGTCCGTCCGTTAAAGCACGAAGAAGACTTCGCCCGCATGTCGGACCCGACGGTTCCGCCCGGATTCGAGAAAATCGTGACCCGTCACTTCAATGTTTACGCCGAACAATCGGCTGCATCGGACCGCTTTATACAACTGCTGGAAAATCTGCACGCGAACCTAATGCTCGATTTGGCGCCGTTCTCTCCGTGGGCTCGCGATCAGCGAGTTTCTATTTTTCTGTTCCGTAATCAAGACACATATCGTGCGGTCACCGGCCGCCCAATCTGGTCCGCAGGCGCAAGCTCCGTTCCGAAGCGGAAAGTGTATGTCTACGAAAGCGATGAACTGCCCGGAATCCTTGCTCACGAGCTGACGCATATTTATTTCGACGGCTTCTTCCTCGGGGGCACGACCGATCCTCTCTGGCTGTCCGAGGGAATGGCGACTTTGGTCCAAGTGGAGCGAGGCCTCGCCGCCCCGAATTGGCTTCGCGAAAACCTGGTCCGAATGGAGAGCGGTGAGGTCTTGCCGTTGGAGGAATTGATGGGCGTGCGCGGCACGTCCGGTTGGAGCGATGAGCGCGTACGGCTGTGGTACGCGCAATCGTTCAGCATCGTTCGTTACCTGATCCGAATTCAGTATCGATCATCTTTCTACAAATTTGCTGCTTCATTGCGCGAAGGCCGCTCTGCCCCGGAATCCCTCTACCGCGCCTATGGCCCGCCGTACACGCGCTTACGCGCTCTTGATATTGCTTGGCGCCACGAGATCATCCGACGTAAAACTCCGCGCTACCCGTCGCTCAACATCCCGCCTCGAAAATAAGTCTTGACAACATTTCGCGACTCCACTATACTCGAGCCCATGGTGGGGAAAAGTGGTGGGCAATAGCAATCAAGTGGTGCACAGTGGGGAACAATGTCCCTATTGATTGGCCGCTACGAATACTCGCTTGATCCTAAGAACCGCCTCGCGATTCCGCCAAAATACCGCGACGCACTCACGAGCGAAAAAGGCAGAGAGTTTTATTTGACCAGCGGCATGGAGGGCTGTCTCTATCTTTTCCTTCCTTCCCAATGGAAGCGCCTGCTCGCAGATGATTTGAAAATGTTCTCCCTGCCGGATAAGGAATCGGAGCGTGCCTTCAAGAGGAAATTTTTTTCCGAAGCAATCGATATCGAACTCGACGCGCAGGGCCGCATCCTGATTCCGCAGTATCTGAAGGCTCATGCGTCGCTTCGCTCCGATGTTCTCGTTCAGGGGGCCGGTAATCGTGCCGAAGTATGGGACGTCCTGCGCTGGGGCCAGTACGAGCGGAAAATGGTTTCTCCAACATACCGGAAAATCGGCAAGAGCCTGGAGATATGATTTTGGCTGAAGCGCCGCGTTTTACCCACGAATCGGTCCTGCTCAGTGAGGTCCTCGATCTATTGATCACTGAGCGCCAGGGCCTCTACCTGGACGCAACTTTGGGATTAGGCGGCCATGCGCAAGCCGTCTTGAAGCGCCTTGCGCCTACCGGAAAGGTTTTGGGCATCGACGCGGACCCCGAGGCGCTGTCCGCCGCCCGGCTTCGCTTGCAAGGCGAGGGGGATCGATTTCATGCCATCCTCTCAAACTTTCGCGACCTGTCCTCCGTGCTGGAACGGGAACAGTTTTATCCCCTCGCGGGAGCCATGTTTGATCTGGGCGTCAGCTCGCTACAACTGGACAAGCCCGAACGCGGGTTCTCCTTCCGATTCGAAGGCCCGCTCGATATGCGGCTTGGTCCGAACTCAAAGCTGACCGCCGAAACCATCGTCAATCGTTGGCCGTCCGAGCAGATAGCGCTTATTCTTAAGGAGTATGGCGAGGAACGGGACGCCGATAAAATCGCTCGGGCGATCGTGTCACGACGCGAAAAAAAGCTCTTTTCGACCACCACCGATCTCGCCACTCTTGTTGAATCCCTTGTTCCACGCGCCGGAAACCATCCCGCAACGCGTACTTTCCAGGCACTGCGCATCGCTGTCAACCAAGAATTAGACGTGCTCCCGAAAGGATTGGAATCGGCGTTATCCTTCTTGAAGCCCGGCGGTCGACTGTGCGTGATCACTTTCCATTCACTGGAAGACCGCATCGTCAAAAACGCCTACACGTCATTCGTCGCCCAGGGCCAGTGCAATTGGGTCGGCGGCAACGCAGACCGCGGCTTGGTTCTTCCCACGACGGAGGAGACTCAGCGTAATCCCCGCGCGCGGAGCGCGAAACTGAGGGTGATCGAAAAGTATCAGGGAGGTCCACATTCATGAAATCTGAATTCGTGGGCGGTTCGAGTCTGGCGACGGCATTCTTGGCGAAACTCGACACGACGGTGGCGTTCTTAGCGGATCGTCAGCAAACTGTCGCGCTGTCATCGACGGGACGACAGTCGCGGACGGCGTATGTGTGGCGGCGGGTATTCCTGAAAGGCAGGACGCGAAAACCCTAACGATTCGGCGGCTCCCTTCTCGGCGGAGGGGCCGCCCTGTTCTGGCGGGCGTCGTTCGGCGCGGCGCCCGCCGCCGTTAAGGCGCTCCCCTCTCGGCGGGGGAGCGTCCGGATTTGGAAGTTCGCAGTTTTGGCCGGAGGCCTTCTCGGCGGGGGCCTCCGGCCGCTCAATCGGCGTCCCTTCTCGGCGGGGGGACGCCCTGATTTCGGCAATTTGGAAGGAGTGCGAATGATTGCTATGATGGATTCTCGCATGGGACTAGGAGCAGGTTCGGCGGCACGCTTCGCGGGGGCAGGCGCCCTCGTGCTTTTTCTAAGCTGGCAACATGTCCAAGCCACGCGGTTTGGCTATCGCGTGGAAGCCACCCGAAGAGAGACTGCGCAACGACGTGGCCGCGTCGCCGCGCTGCGAGTCCAAATTGAACAACGCCTGTCGCCCGAACAGGTCGCCGCGCGCGCGGAAAAACTGGGACTGATCCCGGCGTCCCCCGACGCCTTACGCCGACTTCCAGAGCGCGAATCTTCCTCCGGCGGCGGTTCCCTGGCACGGCTATGGGCACGCCGTTTGGTGCCTTTAGTTGCTGCGACCCGTAGCTAAGCTAAGTCCATGGACCTCGGCCTGCGCTTGTCCGTCGCCGCAGGCGTCTCGCTCCTCCCGTTGCCGCTGCTCGGCCTGCGTCTAGCAGATCTCCAGGTGCTTCGCCACGGCGCTTTGGTCAATCGCGCGACCAATGAATTTGCACGCGTCGCCGAAGAAGCCGCTCCTCGCGCGGATATTCTCGACCGCGAGGGACGAGTCTTGGCCCGGTCCGTACCCACTTGGTCATGCTTTGCAGATCGCGCGATGATCAAGGATATCCCGAAATTTTCGACACAAGCAGCGCCTGCTCTTGGCTTGAGCGTTCGCGAGGTCACCTTGAAGGTGCGAGGTGGCGGACGCTTCTCATGGCTGCGAACCGGCATGACCGCTGAGGAAGTCGATGCTCTCAAACAACACCGGCTTGAGGCCGTCGGCATCGTCCCCATCCTGCAGCGAATATATCCCAACGGAGACCTGGCCCGTGGCGTAATTGGATTTGTGGGAACCGAGGGCAAGGGTCTGGCGGGAGCCGAACTCATGCTCGAGAAACGCTTGCGCGGGATGCCGCGCAAATTCGAACTGATTCGCGACGGTGCGGGCCATTCGATATTTAAAAATCAATCGGAAAGTGGGCACACCCCAGATCCCATCCGCTTAACCCTCGATCGCAATATCCAGTATTTGGCGGAGGAGGCGCTTCGTGACGCCGCGAAGCGGCATTCATTCAAGAGTGGATTCGCTGCGGTTCAAGATCCTCGAACAGGTGATATCCTTGCGATGGCCGCCTGGCCGCCGAATGCACTCAAGAATCCGCTAATCCAGGACGCGTTCGAGCCCGGGTCGACGTTCAAGGTTGTCACCGCCCTGGCGGCGCTGGACAACGGACTGGTGCGTCCGGATGAGCTCTTCGACGGGGAGCGGGGCCGATGGGAAATTTCTCCCGGCAATTTCATTACCGATCACGAGGGGGAAGGCCCGATGACGTTGGCTCAGGTTCTCGAGAAATCTTCCAATATCGGCATTTCAAAAGTCGTCGAACGCGTCGGTGCGCAACGCTTCTATCGCATGTGCCGCGCGTTTGGATTCGGCGCCAAAACGGGCATCACGTTACCGGGTGAAACGTCCGGCGAACTGAAGCCGCTGCGCGAACTCACGAAGGTGGGGCTCGCCTCTTCTTCATATGGCTACAACCTCCAAATCAGCGCGATCCAAGCGTTGGGCGCTTATTCGGCCATCGCCAACGGGGGGATATTGTGGGAGCCGAAACTGATTCATGACGGCAGCGCTCCGCTCAAGGTCCGCCGCGTCGCTGCCGAGGGTCCGGTCCGGGAATTGGCCCTGATGCTTGAAAACGTCGTCGAACGCGGGACCGGCGTCACGGCCAAAATCGCGGGATATCGCGTGGCGGGCAAGACGGGAACAGCCCATAAAGTTGACCCTTTAACTCACAAATACTCAGCGACGTCCTACACGTCATCATTCGCGGGTTTTCTTCCCGCATCGTCTCCTCGGTGGACCATCATCGTCGTGCTCAACGACCCGAAAGGCGCTTATTATGGGGGACTCACCGCCGCGCCGGTCTTCGCCCAAATCGGCAAAAGATTGCTGGTTCGAGATGGCATTGCTCCGGACCGCGTGCTAGAGTCGGGCCTTACGGCGGCCAAGCGCTGATGCTCCTCTGCGAACTTCTACGAGCCTATCCCCCGGTACGCACCTCCGGCCCGCTCGACGTCGTGGTCAAAAATTTGCGACACGATTCGCGGGAGGTCAAGGATGGCGACATTTTCTTCGCGATCCCTGGATCCAAGACTGATGGCAATCGTCACGCTCAAGAGGCCCTAAAAAAAGGCGCGATCGCCATCGTCAGCGAATTGGATTGGCCGCCGCCGCCAACCCTCTTGCCAGGCTCATGGATTCAAGTTGCTGATGTTTCCGAAGCGATGGGACGCTATGCCGACGAGTTTTTTTCCCATCCTTCGGGCGCGCTCAAGATCATCGGCGTGACGGGGACAAACGGAAAAACGACGACAACTTACTTCTTGGAGTCAATTGTCGCAAAGTGCGGCGGTCGGGCCGGAGTGGCCGGCACCATCGAGTACCGCCTCGGAGGTAAGCGGTTGGCCAAAGCCGCCAATACCACCCCCATTGCCCTCGAGCTGACTCGCCTTTTATCGCGTTTTCGAGAGGGCGGAGCCACCCACGGACTGCTCGAGGTTTCTTCGCACGCATTGGCGCTCAAGCGCGTTGAGACCGTAGACTTTGATGCCGCCGTATTCTTGAATCTCACGCGCGACCATCTGGACTTTCATAAAACGGTGGAAGAATATTTCGAGGCGAAGGCGCGGCTAATCGATTTACTCGCCCGACCTGATAACCGCAAATCTCCGAAAGTCGCGGCCCTGAATTTTGACGATCCTCGGGCCTCTCGTCTCGTTAAACGAGCGATCGGCTGCGAGATCGTGTCATTCGGAATCGGAGAGGGGAAACAGGATCTCAAAGCGTCGATCCTGTCGGCTGACCTGAATGGATCGAGATTTGTGCTCGATTGGAAAGGCCGTCGCCATGAGGCAAGTATCCGCCTAGCCGGACCCCATAACGTGTCCAACGCGACTGCCGCCGCAGCCGCAATGCTTGGACTAGGAATTCCGATCGACCAAGTCGTCGCCGGACTTGCTTCGCTTGCGATGGTACCGGGTCGGCTCGAATCCGTAGATGAGGGCCAAAATTTCCATGTGTTCGTCGATTTTGCGCACACCGACAGCGCGCTCGAGACAATCCTGAGGCTGATCGCCTCTTTGCCGCACCGCAAAATCATCACTGTTTTCGGATGCGGCGGCGACCGCGACAAGACTAAGCGCGGACCTATGGGAGTTGCGGCGGCACAGGGAAGTGATTTCGTCTTTGTCACCAGCGACAACCCTCGCACCGAGACCCCATCGGCCATTATGGCCGAGATTGAACAGGAAATTCGCGCCGCGGCCCGACAAAATTATAAGCTGGTAGAAGACCGGGGAAAAGCTATCGCCGCCGCAATTCACCTCGCTCGAAAAGGCGACGTCGTGTTGATTGCTGGCAAGGGCCATGAGGATTATCAAATCCTATCTGATCGAACCATTCCATTCGACGACCGCGAAGCGGCCAGAACCGCGTTGCGTTCCCTCTAATACATAATGAAATTAGATTTGACATGGGGTGAACTGGCTCGTGTCGCTGGCGGGCGCCTCACCCATGGGGCGGAGAACGCCAAGATCAACTCGATCAGTACTGACACCCGGACCCTCAAGTCCACCGATGGATTTTGGGCGCTGGTCGGCCAACGTTATGACGCCCATCAATATTTGGATGAAGCGTTGGCTGCTCGTTCGTCTGGGTGGGTCGTCGCGGAAAGCAAGTTTCCGGCCAAGGCGCCTAAGCCCGCCCACTTGGTCGTTGTTCCGGACACGCTAAAGGCACTTCAGGCTTTAGCGCACCATCATCGCTCGAGATTCGATATTCCCATCGTCGGCATCGTTGGCTCCAACGGCAAGACGACGACCAAGGAGATGCTCCGCTCGATCTGCAGTCTCGTTGGCCCGACGTGCGCGACGCCTGGCAATTGGAACAATGAGTTTGGCGTTCCTTTGTCGCTACTCGAGCTCGACTCCACTCACCGTTACGGCCTTTTCGAATTGGCGGCGTGCCGCAAGCACGAAATCGCCGAACTGTCGCGAATCGTTCGCCCGACCGTGGCATTGTTGACCAATATCGGACCCGACCATTTGGAGAGTTTCGGCACCATCGATACCACTTTCCAGACGAATTCCGAAATCGTCGAATTTTTACCAGACGACGGCGCGGCCGTGATCAACTCAGACGATCCCTGGCTTTCTGCTCTCGAACAGCGTCTCGGGTCTCGCGCGTTGACGTACGGTGCGGGCGCACGCTGCCGCGTTCGTCTAGAGGGATCTGACGCGCTGATCGTCGATCGCCACCGCATCACTGTCAAACTGCATTCATACGGCGCGTACAGTCGCTACAATGCGGCGGCCGCCGCCACGGCCGCTTGGGCTATGGGCATCGATGCCGATACGATCCGACGCGGTCTTGAAGACCACCGCCCTGGAATGTTGCGCCAAGAGCCCGTGGCTCACTCCAGCGGAGCCACCTTAGTCATGGATGCCTACAACGCGAACCCGGCGTCGATGCGCGCTTCGATCGAAGCCTTTCTCGATGAATTCAAGACTCGCCCGAAAACCTTAATACTCGGAGACATGAAAGAGCTCGGTCCGGCCTCCGAGCGGTTCCATCGCGAACTGGGCGAGTGGCTCTCCTCATTGGACATTCAGGCGGTATATCTGGTGGGCCCCGAAATGGCTTCTGCCGCCCAGGCCTTTTCCGCTTCCAAATCGAAGGTCCGATTCCGGCATTCCGCGAACGGGATCGCAGAAATAGCCGCTGAATTGAAAGGTAAACTCTCGCCACAAGATGCGGTATTATTCAAAGCCTCACGGGCGATGAAGCTTGAGGACTTGGCCAAGGCACTATAATGCTCTATAAACTCTACTTGTTGCGCGACGCATTCCGCCCCCTGAACGTCTTCCAGTACATTACGTTCCGAGCGGGGGGTGCGGCCATAACCTCTTTAGCCCTTTGCCTCCTGCTCGGCCCACGGTTAATCGCAGCTCTTCGCTACCTTAAAATCGGTCAAGTCCAACGTACCGACGGCCCTCAAACGCACCTGGTTAAGCACGGCACTCCAACGATGGGCGGGGTTTTGATTTTCCTAGCGGTGGGCCTGTCCACCCTGCTCTGGATGCGCTTGGACAATCGCTTTACCTGGCTGCTGCTGTCTGTGACGATCTGTCTGGCTGCCGTCGGCTTTTGGGATGACTACCTTAAGCTTCTCAAAAAGAATTCCACCGTTCCGTCATCGAAGAATTCCGCTGGTGCGACCTCGCGAATTAAATTTCTCGTGCAGACGGTCGTCGGACTCTGCGTCGTCACCTATTTGGCGGTTTGCCCGCCGAATGGCGCCTATGGCACCCTCTTGAATGTCCCTTATGCCAAGGAGCTGTTCATAGAGGCCGGGGTCCTTTATTTCTTTCTTGGCGTGATGATGATCGTCGGCTCATCCAACGCGGTCAATCTGACGGACGGGCTCGACGGATTGGCGGCCGGCTCGATCATCTTCTGCTCTCTGGCATATGCCGTCCTCGCCTATGTGGCCGGAAACGTCAAATTCGCCTATTACCTGCGGGTCATCCATGTCGAGGGCGCCGGTGAAATTTCAATTTATCTGGCCGGTCTCATTGGATCCTTGCTGGGATTTCTCTGGTTCAACACATATCCGGCCGAAATATTCATGGGTGACACCGGGTCACTGTTCATCGGGGGAGTGATCGCCGTCGTGGCTCTGTGCGTCAAACAGGAGTTGATCCTGCCGATCGTGGGGGGCGTATTCGTCTTAGAAACCGTGTCCGTCATCCTCCAAATGGCCTCGTTCAAATTGCGGGGCGGAAAGCGCATTTTCCGAATGACCCCGATCCATCACCATTTCGAGCTGGGCGGGGTCGCGGAACCGAAGGTCACCGTGAGGTTCTGGATTTTGTCCATCGTTCTTATGCTGGCCGCTTTCGCCTCGCTCAAAATCCGCTGACATGCCCGACGCGTTCAATCCCAAATCCTTCCGCAAGCGTTACGCCGGTGTCCTCGGACTGGGCAAATCCGGCGCGTCTGTGGCGCGCCTGCTCGCCAAGAAAGGCTTCCGGGTTCTCGGCAGTGACGCGCGACCACGCATGGACGCGAGAAAATCTTTCGGCTCCATTCCCTCGACCATTCAGATCGAAGGAGGCGGGCATTCCGATCGCCTGCTCGAGTGCGCGTTCGTGGTCAAAAGCCCCGGTATTCACCCCGATCTGCCGATTTTTAAGAAGCTCGCCGATCATAAAATCCCGATATTCAGCGAGCTCGAGGTCGCGCTGTCCTTCTCGAGAGCAAAAGCCGTCGTCGCCGTGACCGGCACCAACGGGAAATCGACCACAACGCAGTTGGCTTGGGAGATCTTCAAGGCGGGACTCCCGAAGGGACGCCATGCGCATCTCGGGGGCAATATTGGTATTCCGATCACCACGGCAATCAAGGCCGCCCGACCTACCGATGTCCTGGTTGTCGAGGCCTCGAGCTACCAGCTTGAGGACAGCGTCCACTTCGAACCCCGCGCTGCCGCGATCTTGAACATCACCGCCGACCACTTGGACCACCACGGATCCATGGACGCCTATGTTGCGGCGAAGGCCAAGGTATTCCGGGAGCAGGGCCCCCAAGATGCCTGCGTCTTCAATGCGGACGATCCCATCGTTTACAAGCTTTCTCGCGAGTGTCCGTCCGAAAGGCTGTATTTTGGGATGAAAAGCCCGCACGTTCACTCTTGGGAAGAGAAGGGTAAGATTTTTTTCAAGCTCCCGTCTTGGAAAAAGCCCATCGCCTTGCTTCCGCCTAAACTCCCCGGGCGTCACAATCTTGAAAATGCAATGGCCGCCGGTCTGTTGGGATTTGCGCGCGGCCTGAAGGCCGCCGCGGTGCAAAAGGCGTTTCGGAGTTTTCGCGGAATTGAACACCGCCTAGAGGACTGCGGCGTCGTCAAGGGAATCCACTGCGTCAACGATTCGAAAGCCACCAACGTCGATTCCACATTAGTCGCGCTAAAGTCCTTCGACGCATCCGGAAAGAACCTGTTGCTGATCCTCGGCGGACTGCACAAAGGTTCGCCTTACACACCGCTGAAACCTTGGATCGAAAAATCGGTGAAGTGTATCCTGACAATTGGTGCCTCCGCCCGGCGAATCGAGGATGATCTTTCCGGTCTCGTACCCATTTTCCCGTGTGGGAATCTCGCCACGGCCGTCGACACGGCCCTACGCATCGGCGCGAAGGGGGATATCCTTTTGCTCTCCCCAGCATGCGCGTCATTCGACCAATTTCTCAATTTCGAGGACCGTGGATACCGCTTTAAGGCATCGATTCGGGCCGCTGCGAAGCGGCGATGAACCCTTCTTCGAGGCGTCGAGCTCGCTTCGATTTCTTTCTACTGGCCGCGGCGCTGACCCTGACCGTTTTCGGTGTGGTCATGGTCTATTCTGCAAGCGTAATATCCGCTGAGCAGACGATGGGCAAGCCACTTTACTTCTTCAAACGTCAGCTCGCGTGGGCCGTCGTGTCGATGTTCGCGATGGCTTGGTTTTCACGGTTAGATTACAATCGCCTGCGTCGCTGGGTCGCCCCGGCCTACGTGCTCACCGCCCTGCTGTTGATATCAGTGCTCTTTTTTCGGCCGATCGCCGGAGCCCGCCGCTGGATCCATCTTGGCCCCATCGGCCTGCAACCGGCCGAATTCGCTAAACTCACCGCCTCCTTATTTTTAGCGAATTATATCGATCGCAAGCACAGCAAACTCACGTCTGCGACGCACGGGTTGATCGTTCCTTTGGGAGTGATCGCCTTCCTTCTCGTCTTGATTGGCAAAGAACCCGATTTAGGAACTCCCGCGCTGATGTTCATCGTTTCAGTCTTGGTCCTGTTCGTCGCCGGGGCGAAGGTTCAGTGGATCGGCGCCGCCCTGCTCTCTGCGGTGCCGATCATCATCGAGGAGCTTTGGCGCAAACCCTATCGACGCGCGCGACTGATGACGTTTATAGCTCCTTTTGAAAACATTCGTGGCACCGGTTATCAACTGGCACAAGCCATCATGGCCGTTGGATCGGGGGGTTGGTTTGGGAAGGGTTTCGGAGCCTCGCAACTAAAATTGATGTATTTGCCCAAACCCTACACCGATTTCATTTTTCCCGTGATCTGCGAGGAGCTTGGGCTCTTTGGAGCGCTCTGCGTTCTTGGCCTGCTGTCCGTCGTCTTATTGCGGGGCATTCGAATCGCGCGTCAAGCGCCGAATTTGTTTGGCACCTTGCTTGCCTGCGGAATCACGTTCACCATCACGTTACAGTCTTTTTTCAATATCGCTATGGCGATCGGCCTCCTGCCGACTAAAGGAATTCCGCTGCCCTTTATCTCTTTCGGTGGATCTTCATTATTATCGACGTTGATCGGAGTTGGCATTCTACTGTCCATCTCCCGACAAGCGCGCGAGGCCGTCGCATGAAGCGTATCGTGATCGCCGCCGGCGGAACTGGAGGGCATTTCTATCCTGGACTGGTCGTGGCGCGGGCGTTGCGCGAGCGCGGCTGGGAACCGCTGATGATCGTGCGCAAGGGGGATCCCGCCGGCGCGCTCCTCGAGCGCGATGGGATTGCCTACCTACCGATCGATCTTCGCGGCCTTCCTCGCCATCCTGGACCAGCACTTCTCGAGTTCGGCTGGAAGCTCGCGAGCAGTTTTCGCACGCTCTCCCGAGCCTTGCGCGCCTTCCGTCCCGATCTTGCGCTCGGCATGGGAGGATATCTGACGTTTCCTTTGATCTGTTCAGCCTGGCGGCGCAATGTTCCGCGCGCGGTGCACGAATCGAACGCAATTTTGGGACTGGCCAACCATGCCTCACTTTGGTTTGGAGCAAAGCTCTATTGGGGCCTTCCTCCGGCATCGCCCACTCTCGCGGATGCGCTGGTCGGAACTCCCATCCGCCCCGCGATTTGGGCTCGTCGCGACGCCGCGCAAGCGCGGTCCGCGCTCGGGCTGGAAACTGATAGGGCGACCATTCTCGTTTTCGGAGGAAGCCAAGGCGCCACCGGGCTCAACGACTCGCTGCCACAAGCTCTCGCCTCGGTTCCAGAAGCTCAAGTTCTGCTTATTTCGGGCAAAGGCAAGGAAGCGGCCGCCGCCGACAGCCTCCGCGCTCTCGGTACGAGGGTACATGTGCGAGAATACGTAGAAGAAATGGAAAACGCCTACGGCGCGGCCGATGTCGTCATTTGCCGTTCCGGAGCCAGCACGCTGGCGGAATTGATCGCGCAGCGCCTTCCGGCTATTCTTGTGCCTTATCCGCACGCGTCTGCCAATCATCAGGAGGCGAACGCGCGCATTCTAGAACGCGCGGGGGCTGCGATCTGCATCCCGGAAATCGAGATTCGCTCTCACCTCGGCCCGGTGCTGCGCGATTTGTTCGATTCGAACACGGGTGGCTCTCGCCGCAAATCGATGTCGCAGTCCTATTCTCACCTCACCGTGCCCGCCGCCTCTCAGACTGTCTCCGGCTTCGTCACGGCGCTTGAACGAATGGTCGCTTTATGAAAAGACCCAAAATCCTCGTTTGCAACGATGACGGCATCCATGGCGCCGGCCTTGCCGCGCTGGTCTCCGCGATGCGTCGAATCGGACAAGTAACCGTCTCTGTTCCGGAACACGAGCGCTCCGCCGACAGCCATTCGCTCACCCTGCATAAACCGATTCGCGTGCGCCAAGTCGAAAAGTCTGTTTTCACGCTCAACGGCAGCCCGGCCGATTGCGCCCGGTTCGGAGTGCTTGAGATTCTCCAGCAGAAAGTCGATCTGGTCGTTTCGGGGATCAATCGCGGATATAACCTCGGAGAAGACGTGATTTACTCCGGCACCGTGGCCGCTGCCATGGAAGCAACACTCCTCAAAGTCCCCGCGATCGCTTTCTCCGCCGATCCCGCCACCGTCGATTATCGTCCCGCCGCGGCTTTCGCTCAGCGCTTGGCCCGCCAGCTTCTTCGCAAGGGACTTCCCCTCGGCGTGTGCTTGAACGTCAATTTCCCGGTGCCGCCCAAAGGGGGGTTTACATCGGCTCTGCCGGCAAAACTGGGACGGCGCATTTATGGCACGACGATTACACGCCGCGCGGACCCGCGCGGTCTGGAGTACTTCTGGCTGGCGGGTCGCGAAGTGACGGGCGTCGACGAACCCGGCACCGACGTCGCTGCCGTCTCCCGCGCGAACATCTCCGTGACACCGCTGAAGGTCGATAACACCGACGCCGAATTTCTCAAGGATTTATCGCATTGGAAATTGTAGCCGTCCTGCTTATCGCCTGCGCGTCGGCTCGGGCCAAATCGCTCTCGTCGGCGACGATTCCCACCGCTTCGACGGTGACGGTCGCCGTCGAGATTGAGATGAGCGCGGTCGGCGACATTCGACTGGATGGCCCCGTCGCAGACGTCGCCAGACGCGGCGGGGACGCGGCCCCCACCTCCGCCGTCAAGGAATTGCTCGCCGCCGACATCGTAATGGGAAACTTGGAAACTCCGATAACGACGCGCGGAGTCAAGACGGTGAAAACCTGGAATTTCCGCGCACCAGCGCGCCTTCTCAAAATATTGAAGTCGGCCGGCTTCACCGTCCTCAATATCGCCAACAATCACGTCTGGGACTACGGCGAGCAGGGATTTCGCGACACCCTCTCCGCGTTGACCAAGGGGCGCTGGACTTTCGTCGGCGGTGGTCGCGATCGAAGTGAAGCGGAAATGGTCCGAATCATCAAGGTGCGCGGGGTCGCGGTCGGCGTGCTCGGACTCACGAGCACCCATCCCGAACAAGGGTGGGCGGGGCCGTCCAAACCCGGAGTCGCCTACAGCGACTATAATCGGATCGCGGAAATCGTTCATCAAGCCAGGTCGCGCTGCGACGTCTTAATCGTTAACTTCCACGGCGGAACCGAGCTTGCCGATCTACCTAACGAGATCCAGACCGCTGTCGCCCACTCGGTGATCTCCTCCGGCGCGGACATCTTCATTGGGCACCATCCCCATGTGCTTCAGCCCGTCGAGCTTTACAATGGCAAGCCGATTTTATACAGCCTCGGCAATTTCCTCTTCGTTTCGCCGTCGCCGTTGACTCAAGCAACCGCGATCGTCCGGATCCGACTCGCCAAGGGCGGGATTCGGCGGATAACTTTCATCCCGATCGACACGAATTTCGGACAACCGCGTCCTGCGTCCGTTGAACTCGCTGCCACGGCCAAAACCGCGCTCAATCGCCTGGGCGCCTTCGATTCTTTTCCCGATCTACTGCGCTTTAAGGCGGTCGCAGTCGGCTATCCCGAGCTGCAGCTTGTAGACCCTCGTCCCTGAAAGCTAACATACCGCCGTGAACACCGTTCGCCTGCTGCGCAATATCCCGTTCTTATCCGCCCTGACCGCTCCGCATCTGCGCGAAGTCTACCGGATCGCGCGGGAAATCACGGTCCCTTCGGGCGAGCCGGTCTTCTCCAAACGACAGGATGCCGACGCGATGTTCATCGTCCTCACCGGACGCATCAAAATTTGCACGGACTCCTCGGGCCGCAAGAAGAAAATATTCGCCTATCTGGCGCCGGGTGAATTTTTCGGGGAAATGGCCCTCCTCGAAGACCTTCCCCGAACTGCGACGGCGCTGGCCGTGGAATCTTCGCGACTATTAGTCCTCGCAAAAAAAGATTTTCAGCGGCTTTTGGGCCGCGACCAGCGGCTGACGCTGTACTTGTTGCGCACCCTCTGCACGCGGCTGCGCCATGCGAACGCCGAAATCGAGGACATGTTGTTTAGCAACGTCCTCGGACGTGTCGCAAAAGCGGTGCTAGGACTTGCCAAGCGGTCAGGCGAGCGCTGGAACGACGGCGGATTGGCCCTGACCCGGCGCTTCACGCAGCAAGAATTGGCGGATCTGGTTGGGACCACTCGGGAGCCGCTGACCCGCGCGTTGTCTTCGCTGCGTCGGGCGGGACTTGTCACGACAACCACCGACGGTCGTTACGCGATTCCCAAACCCACCAAGCTCGCCGGACTCTTTTCGAACTGAACTCATTCAAGGAACTTACCATGGAACACCCTCTGCGCACCCATACGGCCATCTCCCTCGGTGAATCCACGATCGGACAAGTCGTTCGGGTCGCGGGCTGGGTCCATTCGCGCCGTGACCACGGCGGGCTGTATTTCTTCGATTTGCGCGATCGCTCCGGAATCATCCAAGTTGTCGTACCTCCCGAGAATGCCGCTGCTTTCCTCACCGCGGGCATGCTGGGGTCGGAATGGGTCGTTTCGGTGCGCGGCACCGTCGGCCGGCGCCCAACAGGCACCGAGAACGCAAAAATCCCGACGGGCGCCGTCGAGATCACCGTTGAATCCATCGATGTCTTAAACACCTGCAAGGTGCTTCCCTTCGAAGTCGATGAACACACGACGGTCAACGAAGAGGCCCGCCTCAAGTATCGTTTCCTCGATCTGCGCCGGCGAAAAATGCTCCACAATCTTACCTTGCGCCATACCGTGGCGTTGGCCGCACGCAATTCCTTGGCCAAGGAAGGCTTCCTCGAAATCGAGACGCCGATGCTGACCAAGGCGACCCCGGAGGGGGCGCGAGACTTCCTCGTTCCCTCTCGGCTCACGCCGGGCTCATTCTATGCCCTTCCGCAAAGCCCGCAAATCTTCAAGCAGATACTGATGGCCTCCGGCATCGAGAAATATATGCAATTGGCCCGCGCCTTCCGCGACGAGGACCTGCGCTCCGACCGTCAGCCCGAGCACACCCAAATCGACGTCGAGATGAGCTTCGTGCGCGAGGAAGACGTCCACGCCGTCGCCGAACGAATGCTCAAAGATGTCTTCAAAGCCGCCCTCGGGATCGAAATTCCCACGCCCTTTCCGCGCCTGGACTATTTCGAGGCGATGCGCCGCTTTGGCTCCGATAAGCCAGATCAGCGCTTCGGTTTCGAGATCGTGGACCTGTCCGAGGATTTCAAATCTTCCGCTTTCAAGGTCTTCAACTCAGCCGTCGCCTCAGGCGGAGTGGTGCGGGCGATTACCTCCCCGGTCGAGTACTCGCGCTCCGAGATCGACAAGCTTACGGAGACGGCCAAATCGCTGGGCGCGAAGGGACTCGCCTATATCAAGTGGACCGCCGCCGGCGCCGAGGGTCCGATCACCAAACCCCTGACTCCCGCTGAGATCGAAACAATCCGCACGAAGGCAACCGCCGCTCCCGGTACCACGACGTTTTTTGCCGCCGACAAAGAGATGACCGCCGCTGCTGTGCTGGGTGCGATTCGCAAGGAAATCATCGCAAAAGTGAAGCCCGCACCGTCGCGCGATTGGCATTTTTCCTGGATCACCCACTTCCCGTTATTAGAGTGGGAACCCGAGGAGAAGCGCTGGACGTTCGCCCACAACCCATTCACCCGCCCGCTCGACTTCGACGTCGCCAAGCTCGACTCCGATCCCGGTTCGGTGCGCAGCCATCAATATGACCTCGTGCTCAACGGTGTCGAACTGGCTTCCGGCTCGATTCGCAACCATCAGGGAGCTCTACAAAGGAAGATCTTGGGCCTGATGGGTTTTGACGAGGTGGAACAACAGCGCCAATTCGGACTATTACTCACCGCCCTCGACTTCGGCGCACCTCCGCACGGCGGCTTCGGTCTCGGCCTCGACCGCCTT
>JANPGH010000087.1:0-55878 GCA_031423795.1 Elusimicrobiota bacterium
GTTTGGCGGCGAGACGTCGAACGACCGGCGCCAGATGTGGACTTGGGCGTCCACATATTTATTCGACGTCTCGGCCTTGTTCAACCCCTGCAGATCTCCGTAATGGCGTTCGTTCAAGGCGGCGTCTTTTTCCGCGGGCAAGTCTGGTTGGCCGATCTCTTCCAGGAGGATGTCCAGCGTCTGTTGCGCGCGTTTCAAAACCGAAGTGTAGGCAATGTCGAATTTAATGCCCTTGAGTTCGCGTCCGGCGCGACGGGCTTCCTGCGCTCCCTTTTCGGTGATCTCGACGTCGACCCATCCGGTGAACCGGTTTTCCAGGTTCCACTGTGATTGTCCATGACGCACGAGCACGAGCTTTCCCATCAGCCTTCCTTGACACCGGCGAGCATATCCCGAATCGTGCTGCGAAACTCCTCCAGCTTCACCGGCTTGGGCAGGAAACGCGCGCCGCTGTTGTCGGTAATTTCGGAGAGAATCTGTTCGGGCGAGGCCTCTCCGCTCATAAACAGGATCGGGGTTGCCTTCGTTGCATTGTTGCGGCGTAGCGATTCAAAGAGGTGCGCGCCAGTGTTTCCGGGCATGTGGTAATCGAGGATGATCAGATCGGGCTTGAGCTTGCGCGACAGCTGCATTCCCTCGACCGGATCGGATGCCGAGGAGACCTCATGTTTTTCGAGTTTCAAAATTTCGGTGAGAATCGCGACGATCTCGAAGTCATCATCAATAATAAGGACATGCGCCATTCGTCGATAATAGCGTTTCCTTGACGACACTGGGAAGCCCACGCGTCGATGTTTAATCTTATCCCCCTCGGGACCGCGCGCCGTTGAGGCGCGCTTAGCCACGCTCCGCGGCTATAGGCGGAATCACGGATAAGACGCCGTCGTCGCGCGAAATCCCTCGGGAGATAAGATTAAACATCGCCGCCGTCGGCCGTCCCGCTTTCGCTCAGCGGGAGCACGCCGAGCGCACGCCCCTTCAGACTGGCGAGGGCGACTGTGGAATCGGAATAGATGCTTGATAGGTGAGGCGATGACATCGTCTGGAGGGGCGTCGTCGGTCGCGCCCTACGGTGGCGGGGTCGATGTCGAGCGCGGGTCAATCCCGCGCGTCCCCGCCAGACGATGTCATCGCCTCACCGCGCCCGCGTCAATTTAATTCCTGCTGGCGGTGTTGACGGTGCCGAATTCACGCGCGATCGCCGTGCCCCGCATCCGCACGCCTTCACGCCCGGCTTTCATTTTATACATCGCGACATCCGCGGCCCGCACGAGGGCGGAAATATCGCCCGAACGCGGTAATTCCGCGATTCCCCAACTGGTAGAGACGCCATCGGGTTCGAGCGTCGCACGGGCCGACTCGGCAATTCGGCGGGCGACGCGGGAAGCGCCCCGCCCTCCGGTCTCGGGCATCAGCACGATAAATTCGTCCCCGCCGTAACGGAAGGCGGTGTCGACACCTTGGCGGATATTTTCGTTGAGCGATTGCGCGAAGGCGCGCAGGATGCGGTCGCCCTCCAGATGTCCGCGCGTATCGTTGACCTGTTTGAAGCGGTCCAGGTCGAACAGCAGCATCGACAGCTTCCGGTTCTGGCGCAGCGCGCGCGCGGCCTCCTCGCGGACGCGATCATGGAAGTGACGATGGTTGAAAAGCCCGGTCAAATCATCGGTGCGCGAAAGCTCACGTAGTCGGCGCTCGAGCTCGACGCGCTCAGAGATGTCCCGACAGACTCCGAGAGTGCCAATCACCCGTCCGCGCGCGTTTTTCAGGAAAGACGCGGAAAGACTGACCGTCAAAAGTCGCCCGTCCGACGTTTTGAGCTCGAGTTCGTGATTGAACACGCGACCATTCGGGCTTTTACGCAGCCGGCGCATCACACGATTGGCGGCGAGGCGTCCCTCCGCGTAAATATCCGCGCACGGCCGGCCGATCATCTCGGCTGCGTTCATGCCGAGCATGGCTTCAGCACCCGGGGAGAAATAAATGATGCGTCCGTTACTGTCGGTCGTGCAGATTAGGTCACCAGAGGAGGCGACGATGGCTTCGAAATACTCCTTGACCCTGATATAGTCGCTCGACAGGGCAATGAGGGGTGCTACGGGATTGGCGATAGGGGACATATCACAAAGATAACAGCCCGCCCATTTTCCCGCCTGGGGCTTTTGCCCCTGGGTCTAATTAGGTCTTTTGGGCCCAGAGGGCATGTGTCAAGGACTCATTTTGGCGACGTTCCGGAATTTTTCTTACGGGATTCCAAGGCCGTGAGGGTCTGCTCGATCTTTGCCTTGAGCGCGTCGGCGTCAACCGGCTTGACGATATATCCGACGGCGCCGAACAGGAGGGCGTCTTGAAGGGTGCCAGCGTCGGCCAGACCGGACACCATGAGAATCGGAATGTCGGAGGTCTTGGCGCCGCTGCGAAATTCACGGGTCAGGCTGATACCGTCTTGTTCGGGCATCATGATGTCCATCAGAATCAGGTCCGGGCGCATCAAGGCGATGGATTCCTTGGCGGAAGTAGCGCCCGAGGCGATTTGCGCGGAATATCCCAGCATCTCCAAGGTCGATTCATAAAATTCGCGCATGGAGGAATCGTCGTCGATGGCCAGGATTCTCTTTTTGTGCATCGCGGCCATTATATCCCCCGCTCGGTCCAACTGTCCAGACTGAAGAGATTGCTGTCTGTTGAGTAGGCGATCCAGCACAAGAACGTCAGCAATGAGTCAATAATGAACGCGTGGGCGGGGGAAAAATGCATTCCCTCGCCGAAGCAACCGCAGTTCGGTAGCGGAATCTCGCGGATGATTACAGAAGCGATGGCGAGAAGAAAAACGCAAGTCATGGCGCCGGCAATCGCGCTGGCCGCTTTCGTGCGGACCCCCAGGATCAAAGCCCAGCCCACCAAAAGTTCCAGCCACGGCAGCAAACCTGCCATCGGCAGAGCGATGCTATTGGGCACGAGGTCGTAGGAGCCGATGACAAGGGCGAATTCCTCGGCGGGGGCGGAAGCCTTGGAGGCGCCCGCGTAGACGAGTACCGCGCCGACGAAGAGACGGGCCAGCAGGGCCAAGAGCGCGCGCTGTTTCATTGGTGCTTGAGCTCCCGGTCCATGAAGAGTGTACCCAGTTCGGCCAGTTGCTTTCCGCCGACAAAGCGGCGGCCATTGATGAAGAATGTCGGCGTCGATGCGACCCAGGCGTTATTGCCGTCTTCCATGTCCGACGCGATGGCCGCAGCGGCGTCCGGGCCGGTGCGGCACGCGTCCCAGGCGGGTACGTCCAACTTGAGGTCGCGGGCATAAGAGGCGAAAAATATCTCGGCTTTTTCATTGGACCATTCGGTCTGCTTGTCGTACAGGCGATCATGGAACTCCCAGAATTTTCCCTGACGGCCGGCGCACTCGGCGGCCAGCGCCGAAACCTTCGCCCAGGCGTGCACCCGGGGCGGGAGCGGATAATGCTTGAAGACGAATCGGATTTTGCCGTCGTAAACGGAGAAGATCTGGCGCAGCGGGGCTTCTGCGTAACGGCATGCCGGGCATTGGAAATCGGAAAATTCGACGATTTCAAGCGGGGCGCCCGCCCCGCCCTTACGACGAAATTCGGGTGCGGCGGGCGAGAACGGCTTTTTTGCCCGGCCCACTGAGACCGTAGATAGGACAGACGCAGCCAGAACCAGCGCGTAAGTGGCGAGGCGTCGCGAGAACTTTCTACGCATCACACTCATCATAGGAAATTTAGAACAGTCCTAGGAATTGGTCCTCGAACTCGCCCATCAGGCTGTATTCCTTCAGTTTACGACCGAGCTCCGGAAGGAAGGAACGGTCTTTTTTTGCGCGATCAAGCAAGGACTCGACTTCGCGGCGGCGGCGGTCGGTTTCTCCGCGATCGGGAGAGAACATTCCACGGCGCTCGAAGTCCGAGACATGGCCGGGGAAGGAGCGCGCGGCCTCGTCCAGCGTGAACTTCATCAGCGCAAGCGACCAGGCGCCGTCCGGACAGCGCATTACCAGCCTGTTTTCAACGCCGCGCGAATCGAAATCGGCGATCATGCGGTCGGCGACCAGTTGCGGTTTCTCCGAAATGACTCGCGCCGCCAAACCTTGATTGCGAAAATTGTACTCGAGGGCGCGCAGTAGATCGCGGTAGGTCGAGGAAAGCCAGCGCGTGAATTCGGCTTGGTCGTCCCCAAAACCGTCGAAGCGCTCTTTGAACGCATCTGGGGTGAGGATTTGCGGGCGTTCGGAAATGACGGATCCCTCGCGCAGCCGGGTGCGACCTTCGACGTCGTCGACGATGGAAATTAAGTGGTAATCGATGCGAGTCGGCCCGAACGTCGCTAAGCGGTGCTTCGGCGCGCGTAATACTTCAGTGTTAGCGAGTAGACTCGCGATCGGGTCGTTCGGCGTCGGCATTTTAGGGGTTGTGACTAAGACTTGGTGGGCTTGATCCCGGCCGTCTCGCGGCGCAATGGAACATATAGGTGGATCTTGTTCTCCGCGTAGGCCTGGGCCAGGCAATCCGATCTAACCTCGTGAAATTTGTAGCTGGCGGCGCGTAAAGGCACGACGGAGGTGATGATTTCGATATGGCCGCTGCGGCGATCGGAGCCACAGGCGTTTTGGGCGAATACTAGGATTGACCCGCGCACGATCGGATCGACGCGAAGGTTCAATTCGCGCAACGGCGTGCGCGCAGACAGTACATCGGCGTCAGCGACCCGCGCCATGGCCAGCGCGAAGCTCGCGGCGCGGATGGGACGTTTGGGATCGTGGCGCGTTCCCGGGACTGGGCCGCGGAACACCAACTCATCCCAAAGCCCCAGTGCTGCGATGTCGCGCCGCACCCATTCGTAACAGTGCTTGCGCAGGCGGCGCAGGCGCCGAGCGTAGCGGTGGGGGGATTCGCCCTTGCGACGGTCCCAATTATGAGCATTGCTGTCGGCCACGTCGGCGAGCTGCTCAGCGGCGTCCCAGTCCACGCGATCAATGACGCTGACGGCCTTCGGCGGCGGAGCCAATTCGAGAGCGTGGGCGACGCGTGATTTTCGCGATTTTTTCCCATGTGGCACTGGAGGCGGGGGGAGAGGAGCCAAGGCGATTTTGGGCTCGGGGGTGTCGATGGCACCCGGGATATAGAGGTATCGCTTAACGAATTCTGCGCTGGAAATCGATCCGAGAAGGGCGGAACGAGCCCGCGCTTCTTCCGCGGTCAGCGGGAGGCTGATCGGACGCACGCGGCCGCGATACCTGGCGAGCAGCGATTCCGGTGGGAAGATCTCGAGCGACCCGGCCACGAATACGACCATGTCCGCGTAGGTTGCCCAATCGTCGAATTCCTCCACTCGCCCGGCCCGTAAAAACGCCACTTGCGCCCGCAGGTTCGCGGTCTTCTCGGGTGCCAAATCGAGCTTGGTCGGCTCCTCAGACCGATCGACCGGCGCCAGGAAAGCGCGCTTGAGCTCGAGTAAGATCGCGCGTCGGTCGAATCCCAAGGTCGATTCGCCGAAACACGGCGCTGTTGCGAAGAGGACGCAGGCGAAAGCAGTTTTCCAGAGCGGTCGTGCGAGCATTTAAAACTTGACCGCGGGAGCCGCTGCGGCTTCCGGGGCCGCGGCGAAATAAGGGCGTTCCTTAAAACCGCCGAAATTGGCCACGAGGACCGCAGGAAAGACTTTGATGGCCGTATTATAGGATTGAGCGGTTTCGTTGAAGTCGCGGCGGGCCACCGCAATGCGATTTTCCGTTCCTTCGAGCTGTACCTGAAGGTCGCGGAAGCCTTGCGTGGATTTGATGTCGGGGTATTTTTCCACGACGACCATCAGCCGCGAGAGGGCCGAGGAGAGGCCGGCTTGCGCGGACTCGAACTTGCGGAAGGCCTCGGGGTCATTGAGAGCGTCCTTGCCGATGTTGAGGGATCCCACTTTCGCGCGCGCTGCGACCACCGCGGTCAAGGTTTCCTTTTCAAACTTGGCCGAGCCCCTGACCGTTTCCACTAAATTCGGCACCAAATCCATTCGACGCTGGTATTGGGACTCCACTTGCGCCCAAGAGGTGTTGACTCCCTCGCGCCGCGCGATCAAGCCATTGTACTTCCCTACGGCCCAACCTCCGACGATGAGGGCCACCAAAAAAAGCCCTCCAAGAACCGTTGAAATTATCTTCATGAGGTGAGTGTCTCAATTCGAAGCCGGTCACGTCAATCAGTTTTGCTACGATGTCGGTCTTCGTGACATCCTCCAAAAGCGTTCAGCCGGGGCGTTCGTTGCCGACGCGAGTCTTCAAGCTCGCCAACGGCCTCAAGGTCGTCGTTCAAACCGATCGCTCGGCGCCCTTGGTCGCGGTATCGCTCACCTATCGCGTCGGTTCCCATGACGAGGAGCGGGGGCGCGCGGGATTTGCTCACTTGTTTGAGCATCTGATGTTCCAGGGCACGAAAAATTTGCCCCCAAACGAGGTATCGCGCCTGGTCGAGACCAATGGCGGCGTCGACAATGCCTATACGATGAAGACGAACACGACCTACCATGAGGTCGTTCCGTCCTGGGCGCTCGAAGCGGTGCTGTGGGCAGAGGCCGACCGCATGCGCGGGCTTTTGATTTCGCCGCGTGAACTGGAAATCGAGAAGCGCGTCGTGCTGGAAGAAATGGGACAGACCTACTCCAATCAGCCGTATCGGCGCGCGACCGATGCGGTGATGAGCGAGCTGGCGTTCACCCGTTGGGAAAACTCCCATCCGACGATCGGTGTCGAGCCCGATCTGCGCGCTGCCTCGCTTGAAGATGTTCGTCGCTTCTACGACAAGCATTACGGCCCAGAAAACGCGACCCTAGCGCTGGTCGGCGATATCACCGTCGCCGAAGCGCAGAAACTGACGCGACGTCATTTCGGCCCCATCAAAAGCCGCGGCGCGCGCCCAAAGCGGCCTCAGCTTGATGAGCCGCCGATTTCCGGTGAACGCCGGCGGCGCGTGGCGGACCCCCTGGCGAAAATGCCATTGCTCGTGGTCGGATGGCACGCACCGCACCGGGGTAGTTCCGATTATTGGGCATTGACGGTCCTGACCGCGATCTTGGGCGGCGGGGACGACAGTCCCCTCCATGCGGAATTAGTTAAGAGACAGCGCATAGCGCTGTCTGCCAGCGCGCATATGCCCTATTGGTCGAATCATTCGAATAGCGTTGGCCCGGATTTATTCGGCATTTTCATTTCGCCGCGTAACGACGCTGATCTAAATGCGGTATTGGCGGCGGCCGACGCAGTGCTCGACCGCTTCCGCCGCAAAGGGCCGACCGCCTCCGAGTTGGCGCGGGCCAAAATTCAATTGGAGCGTGCGTGGCTCGAAGGACAGACCTCGCTCATTGATCGCGCGCAAACCCTGAGCTCTTACACCGCTTTGATCGGCGATCCGGCAGGATTTTGGCGCGACTATCGGCGCCTGCTGAAAACGAGCCCGCGCGACATCAAGCGCGCCGCCAAGCGTTGGACCGGCGCCCGGGGGCGCGTTATTCTCGAAGTCGTGCCGGGAACACCTGGGCCCGTTGCCCCGGTCGAGCCTCACGAAGAGCCCCAGGCCGAAGAACCCCGCGCGCCCGGGCAATCCCCACCGCCGCCCGGCCCGACAAGGTCGCCAGTTCTCCCGCAACTATCTCGTTTCACGCTGCGCAACGGGCTGGACGTTCTTTTTGTGCGTGACTCGCGCCTACCGCTCGTCGAAGCGAGGTTAGCCGTCCGCGCCGGACGAGCCCTGGAGGGGCCGGGTGAAGAGGCCATGTCGCCCGCCTGCGAGGAGCTTTTATTCAAGGGCTGCGTCGGCCAAGATGCCGCGGCGGTTGCACGAGCCTTTACCAGCCTGGGTTGGGCCGTGGGATCTGCGAGTGAGACGGAGTGGCTCAAAATTTCCGGTTCGGGCTTGGCGCGAACCTTCGATGACTTCGCGCGGCAGCTAGCGAGGGTGCTGGTCGGCGCAGATTACCCTGACGACGAGGTCGCGATGTGGCGCGAGAACGCGGTCGAGGAGCTGGAAATGCGCCGTGCCCAGCCCTCATTCTTGTCCGAAGAGCGCCTTCGCGCCGAATTATTCCCCCAGCATCCTTATGGACGCGGTGCCGTGGACGAGCGCATGATCGCGGCGGTCGAGCGCAAGCGCCTTCAGGCATTTCATTCGGCGCGACTGCGGCCAACGGGCGGTCATCTCGTTTTAGTCGGCGATTTGGAGGCCGACGACGCGCGAAAATCGTTGGAGAATGCCTTCGCGCCGTGGGAAGCGCGCGGCGCTGTCGAAGGGCCTCCCCCGCTGCCCGACGCCGGTGGTGCACGCGTGGTGTTGGTCGACCGGCCTGGTTCCGCCCAGGCAAGCCTCGTCGTCGCGCAAACATCTCCAATGACCGCGCATGATCCGGATTATTTAGCGTTTATCGTCGCCAACCATGTCCTTGGTGGAACGGCGAACTCGCGCCTGTTCGATAATCTGCGCACCCGCCGGGGCTACACTTATGGCGCCTACTCTTCGCTTGACGTGTATGGCCGCGGCGTCGTCTGGTCAGCGAGCGCCGATGTGCGTTCCGACCGGGCCAGGGCGGCGCTCGACGAAATCCGCCTGGAGGCGGAACGCTTGCGCCGTGAGCCGGTCTCGTCCGACGTCTTGGCCTCGTCGAAAAGACATTTAACCGGACTATTCTTGATGCGTTTGTCGGCATTAGACCGTGTCGCCAGCTACTTGGCCGCCGTCGTGGAGAGCGGTCGCGACCCGGCGGCCGTCATGGGTTCTTATCAGGATCGATTGGCGGCGGTTTCGGTTGAAACCGCGCAGGAAGCAGCGCATGTGCGTTTGGATCCGGGCCGCTTCGTTACCGTCGTCGTGGGGGACGCGAAGGTTCTTCGCCCCGTTCTGCGTCTTTAGGGGCCCCTAGTTCAAGGGCTCCGGCACCACAGCCCGTCCTCGAGCCGCCAATTCTCCGTGATTTTGTTCGGGTGGGCAAACGAGCTGCTTTTCCAGTCGGCGACGACCTTTGCGTTCGTTTCGTTCACGGTGATCGAGCCGACAACCGCGTGTGTTTCCAGCTTTCCTGCTTTAGAACGTTTTTTTAGAGTCGCGGCGTAGACGGATTTGCGTCCGCGGTAAGCAGCGCCTTGGCGAGCGTCCGCGCAAAGACAGGTCTCGAAATGATCCTCGAAGGCTCCCTGTGAGAGTAGCTGGACACAGAAATCAAACTGTTCATGAACCTGATGCGTCGGCCCATCTTCGACCTTCGGACCCTCCGAGACCGTCGTCGGTGACGGCGTCGTCGAATCGTCGGATTTCGGAGGTTCGGGGATTACGGCATCGAGTTTGGGCGTGGTTGCGGATTTCGCCGGCACCCGGCGTGGGACGCCCGGCAGCATGAAGCCGCCGTCGGCGGGAGCCTCGGCCTTCGGCGTGGCTTCGGGCGAATCCTTCGTGACGGAATCGATTAGGGCAGACGCGCCCATCTTCGCGGGAGGAGGAATAGACTTTTTAGCGCGGCGCTTTGCGGTGCGGGTGGCAGGCAGCGGCTTTGGCTTTTCGTGCTTCGGCAGCGGCGATGAAGCCGCGGATTGCGCGACGACGGCAGGCGCCGGTGCTGACACCTGCGTCGCAGCCGTTGGAGGAATCGCGACGGTGACTGTGTCTTGCTGAACTATGGGGGTCGAAAGTGAAGTACCCGCCGGCGCCGTTTGAGCCCAAGGTGCCAGTGCGTGGCGCGCATTGCCCTTCATCACGAACGTCCAATAGGCGTAGGCGCCGCCGGCAACTGCGAGCACGGACAGGATGGACAGCCACATCACTTTAGTCGAACCGGTCGACGCAGGGGAAAGTGCGGCCATGGGTACGACGGGCGGGAATTCCGGCTCTATAGGCGCTTGCGTGAAGAGCGGCTCAGACGCGGGCTCAGGCTCCCGCAACTCTGGTTCCGGCACTCGCGGTTCAGGAGCAGGGCGCGCGGATACCGGCGGTGGGTTCGTAGCCGATGCGCCGCCCATTTTCTTTCCACAGGAGTTGCAGAACTGTGAGGAAGGCGGATTTAAATGTCCGCAGGCTGCGCAGCGCTCAGTCGCGGCGGAGGACTTCGCTTTGGCGGCGAGAAGCGCCTCGCGGAAGAGGCGATATGAGAGGGCCGGCTTCCAATCGGCGCTATTCTCCGATCCGACGGGGCACACAAGAGTATTCCCGTCGAAGCCTGGCAATAAAAGCAGCTCGGCCACGGTGGAGGGACCGTGTAACGTCGTTCCGTCGTGAGCAAAGAACCGCACTGATGGAGATTATAAAACGAGAATGTTACGGAGAGATTACCAACACTGTGGTCATGGACGCCAGCGTCGCGCCCAGAAAATCAAACCGAAAGCTGCAATGACGCTTCCGATCAGGAGTATTTGCGCGCGAGTTTTCCGATTAGCCGATCCTATGGGCAAGTTAAGCGCGGGGAGGGGCGGTGCGTCCGGCAGAAATTGTCCGAGTTTCGAATTTTTGAGCGGGGCGGGCGGTCGGGGCCGGCTGGGCGGGATGATTTCGATTTGCGTCCCGTCCGCGTTCATGATAACGCCACCACCGGCGCTCGTGGTACGGGACGGACCTTGTCGACCGCTGACGATCTGTCCCGGGGCAGAGTTTGTATCGATCCCCGCAACGTGTCGCGGCGAAGAAGGCGATTGGGGGAGAGAAACGGAGGGAGTTGTCGCGGTCAATTGGGGCTGTTCGATCTTCCCAAATCCGGTGGTCAGGACTGCCATCGATTCGGCGGGCAAGACCGCCTTTGCAAGCGTGTCTCCTGTTGACAGGCCGTGGGCAGAGAAGTCCTTGGCGAACTTGGCAATGGCAAGGAGCTCGCGGGCACTCCAGGCGATCGATACCAGGAGCGCTGCGGTTATCAGCCCACGCAGTCCTTTCCACATAGAAACACAGCTTACCGAAAAAAAGTTCATTGTGATATGCTGCAAGCATGATTCGAGTCGTCGCTGCGATCTTCCGCCGCGGTGATCGGATCACGAGACCACGACCGGATTGAATGGGTCAATCCCGAAGAACTTGGGTCCTATCCCCTGTCCGCGGCCGACATTCCAATCGCCAAGCGCTTATCGCGCGACGCCGGCTAACGGCGCTTGATCTCGCTGACCTGTGAGCGGTAATACATCAGCACTTTGCGCACATATTCCCGCGTCTGACGATAGAGCGGGCGGTGCATAATCCACCGCGGGCCGGCGTTGTAAGCTGCGATCACGCGCTGAATGACCCATTCGGGAATTTGAACGAAGGAAACCCCTTTGAGGTGATACCGAACCCGCGCGCGTTCGAAAAGATAGGAGAGGTAGCGCGTGCCTGCTCGGATGTTCGCGGCAGGATCGAATAGCTCCGTTCTGGAAACGCCCATTTCCTCCGCTGTGGCGGGACGAACTTGCATCAGTCCCAAGGCGCCTGCGGGCGACTTGGCTCGGCGCATGAACTCGGATTCCGCGGCAATCACCGACTTGACCAAGCGTGGATCCAGGCCCCGTTCCATTGCTTGAGAAAAAATCATCTCGTCATATCCGTCTTTTTCGGACTTTTTCATCAACCGGCGGAAGGTCCTCTGGAACGGCGGGGACGCAATCCGGGGAATCTCCACAATAAAAGGAGTCGGTTCAGCCTGGCGTACGACGCCTGCGGCACGTGCGGCGCTGGCCGGCCTTTCCGGCAATGAAGACGCTGCGTGCTCGACCAGCCTAGATGAGCGCAGTGCTGCGGCATCGAAGAAACGGCCGAATTCCATGCCTGATACCTGCATGGCATTGAGAGCATAGAGCGCTTGCGAGCGCTCAAGGGCCGGTCTCATGGGGCTGAGAGCGTGGGTGGGAACAGAAGCAAGAAGTAAGGCCGCCAACAGGACCGAGGTCAGTTTCATGCACGACTCCAAAAGCGGCGGGCATTTAGCCCGTCGCAGCGTTCCTCGGCGGACGCGGATCTTAGTACATGCCTGTGGTGCGGGCAAAAGGTCTTTCGGACTAGAAAGAGTCTAGGTCCATAGGACATCTTGTGAAATTGATAAGATTATGATGCGCATGCGGCGCTGGGGGTCGTTTTGAATACATTCGAGGATTTGAAGTTGAGCGCCGTCGTGGCACAGGCGGTGCGGGAGCTGGGCTTTACCGTGCCGACGCCGATTCAGCAACAGGCGTTGCCAATTCTCCTGGGCGGACCCACCGACTTTGTCGGCCAAGCGGCGACCGGAACCGGAAAGACAGCGGCGTTCGGCTTGCCTCTGGTTGAGTCGATCGACCCGGCGCAAAAGCACATCCAAGCCGTCGTTCTGTGTCCCACCCGCGAACTTGCGCTGCAAGTATGCGGGCAACTGAACTTGTTCGGCAAGCACAAGCACGTGAAGGCGCTTCCCATTTACGGCGGTACCGGATACGGCGAGCAGTTGGAAGGGCTTCGCCGTCACCCGGCGATCGTCGTCGGCACCCCGGGCCGATTGATTGACCACATCGATCGCGGTTCCCTGACCTTGAAGGGGGTCAAGACGGTGGTCTTGGATGAAGCCGACGAAATGATTTCGATGGGCTTCAAGGAGGATTTGGAGAAAATCCTCAAGGCAACGCCGCGCGAGCACGGTCATATCTGGCTGTTCTCGGCGACGATGAGTCCGGAGGTGCGGCGCGTGGCTGACGCGTATCTGCGCAAGCCGAAGCACGCTCAGGTCAACCGCACCGAAATGCTTTCGACGACCGTCGACCAGGTGTATTACATCGTTCCCGAACGCGACAAGCCCGCCGTACTGTGCCGTTTGATCGACTTGGCCGACGAATTTTACGGACTAATTTTCTGTCAGACGAAATCCCTGGTGATGGACTTGAATCAACATTTGGCCGAGCTCGGATACCGTGTCGATTGCCTTCATGGGGATAAATCGCAGGACGATCGGGAACGCACGATGAAGGCGTTCCGCGAGAAAAAGGTCAATATTCTGGTTTGTACTGACGTCGCCTCGCGGGGACTGGACGTCAAGGAGTTGACCCATGTGATCAATTACTCGATTTCGCGCGAGCTAGACGTCTACGTGCACCGCATCGGGCGCACCGCGCGCAGCGGTCAGTCGGGGGTCGCGATCAGCCTGGTCGCCCCCACGCACCGCGCGCTGATCAACCGCATCGAACACATGACCAAAAGCCGTATGAAGGAGGGGAAAATCCCCGGACGCCGCGAGGTCGCCCTCAAAAAAGTCGCGGGCCTACTCGCGCGGTTTCAAAAACAAGATAATTACGCCAAAGCCGCGGGTCTACTCGGGCCGGAATGGGGACGCGCGGCCAAGGACATGACACTTGAGGAGATTTTAGGCCGTTTCATCGCGATGACCGCTCCGGACGTCCTCTCAGAACACGAAAAAACTTTGCCCGCCTACCATCCTGGAGCGGCGCGGCCGCCGCATTCCTCAAATCATCGCCCGGCCAACCACGGCGGGAGTAAAGCGCCGCACTGGAAAAAGAAACACGATGCGCATCCCAAGAAACATTGAAGCCGGGCTGGTTTAGGCGGTTGGGCGCGACCGCGGCGGATTGAGCAAAATCACCCCCGACAGCACCGCGATCATGCCGGCGAATTCTGTTACGCGCGGGACGTTTCTAAAGAAGACGTAGTCCCAGAATACCGCAACGACGGGGGCGACGTAGGTGACAGCGGAGGCGCGAACCGCGCCCCACTCGCGGATCAAGTGGAAGTAAATTAAAAAGGCCAGTGCCGTCGAGAAAAGGCCCAGATAAGCCACTGAGATCATCGCCGAGGGCGAGTTGAAAAAGGCGGCTAGATCAATGCGACCCTCGGTGAGAAAAGACCAAACGACCAGGAAGGCGAACGCAGCACTGGTCTGGTGGAACGAGTTCGACCGGAAATCGGCATTCGCTGAGCCCGACAGCAGGGAACGGGTCATCAGCGAACCTGCCGCATAGAACATCGCCATCAAAAACACCGCGCCGGTGCCGAGAATTTCGTCGCGCGAGCCGTTGAAAGAAAGCAGCGGACTGCAGATGACCGCGGTTCCGGTAAATCCGAGAACCAGCCCCGCCATTCTCCGCCGCGTGAGGGCTTCATTGTGCCCGATCAAGAGGCCGAAGACGAAGGCAAAAAGCGGGACGGTGCCGTTGATGATTCCGGCCAATCCCGGCGAGATGCGGCGTTCACCCCAGAAAAGGGCCGCGAAAGGAAGACCTTGGGCGAAAAGGCCGGCAAGCCACATTCGTCGCCGTACATTTTTCGGAACGGTGAGGCTTTTAGCCTCATAGCGAAAATAAGCGGCGAGTGCTGCCAGGGCCACCCCGACGCGTAGCATCGCACCGAAGGCCGGCGGTACCGCCGCGACCACGAATTTGATGGCGACAAATGAGCCTCCCCAAAGTGTGGCGAGGAGGCCGAACAAAAATACGTTGCGAGTGGGGCGAGGCATAGCAGGCCTGGATTATACCTGTAAGCTCCCCTCACTTTCATACACTGTGTGAGGTCGATGAGAAAACAGGCGATGGCGGATGGTCGTGCGCGCGTGGCCTGGGGTGGGCTGTTTTTCGCCTTAGGACTCATGGCCGTTTTTCCTGTTCCGGAGTACCATCTTTGGCTGTGCGCCCTAATCGCGACCGAAGGGGGACACTGGTTGGCCATAGGGGCACTCCTGACGCTTGCACCGGGATGGCAGCGCACAGTCTATGGCCGCCTTGGCGCCGCATTAGGAGTCACCGCGGCCGTCCTTCTTCTCACGCCGCTGATCCGGGCGGAGTTTGCATTCTCTCGCCCCGATTTACTTGACCAAAGCCTTGCGGCGGCTTTCGGCACGGCCACGCCTCGTCTGCGAGAAAACGCGACTTCACGCTCGGCACCTCTGGTGTGGACCGATCTCTGGCGCGGAATACCGTCGCCCACGGTGAGGGAAAGCGCCGAGGTCTATGGCCACGATCACGGCGCGGAGCTGCGGCTTCAGTTGTACCGCCCAATAGCGACGACTGAACTTATGCCAGTCGTGGTCGTCGTCCACGGCGGCTCCTGGCAAAGTGGATCGCGGCTCGACATGCCGCAGCTATCGCGTTATCTTGCCGCGAGGGGATACGCGGTGGCGTCCCTTGACTATGGCCTGGCCCCGAACACCTTATTCCCGGGACAGATCCAGAATATCCGCGACGCCGCGTCTTTCTTGCGCGCGCACGCGCGCGACTTCTCGCTGGACCCAACGCGCATAGCCTTACTCGGCAGATCCGCCGGAGCGCAAATCGTGCTCGCCGCGGCCGCAGACGCGGCGGTCCCGGGACTGAAGGGCGTAATCAGCTTCTACGGACCCAATGATCTGTGGTTGGCCTGGACGCTTCCGGGCAGTCGATGGTTGTTGGACACGCGCGCCCTTCTGCGTCAATACATGGGAGGGTCGCCGGCCGAATTCCCCGAGCGTTACAACGCGGGTTCCGCGCTCTTGCGCGCGGGAAGGACTTTTCCACCGACGCTCATGATACACGGGGGGCGAGATGAGCTCGTTTGGCCACTTCATGAAATTCGGCTTTCTGAGCGCTTAGGCCAACTTGGCGTGCCCCACGCGTATGTGAATCTGCCATGGGCGACGCACGGCTGCGATTACGCGTTCTCTGGCCCATGCGGGCAAGTCTCAACGTATGCCGTGGAACGTTTCCTCGCCGGCGTTCTTAAATAAGTCGATTCTTCAGGATGCGCGGACGGTCTTCTTGCTTGCCGCCGCCCGCTCCGATAGAAATCCGCGGATCACATCTGTCGCGGTGACGATACCTGACAGCGCGCCGTTACGAGTGATCAACACGCGATGAATCCCGCGGGCCAACATCAGCCGACACACCTCCTCGATGGTCGCGTCTTCCCTGCAGGAGAGCCCTCCGGGCGTCATGATCTGTTCGACGCGGCGGTTGTCCGGATCCTCGTAGTGAAAGCCGGAAGCCGAGGCCGACTCGTCGGTTTCCCGGTGATAGAACGGGATTTCCCCAGACGAATGTTCGCGTTCTGCGCGGACCAGATCCGTTTGCGAGACGACGCCGATCACTTTGCCATGGCGATCGACGACGGGCGTGCCGCTGATGCGATTGTCGCAGAGAACCCGGGCTAATTCCTTGAGCGTCATGTAGGGAGTGACGGTGACGACGTCTTTGTGCATGATGTCCTTGGCGAACATATTACCTCCAGTTCCGACTTAACGCGCGCGTGTTGCGACGGAAAATCGACGGAAATGAGAATTGACCACCTCGCCGTCCCGCGTTGTCCCGCGAGCGGCGACTTGGTGCTCGCCTTCACGGGCGCGCCAGTCGTACCACCAGAATCCGCATGCATGTCGGCAGGATTGCCAAGGTCCGCGATCAACCGAAATTTCGGTTTCCACGAGCGCTTGAGAGGAGCTAATGCGGAAAGCGTAGTGGCCGGGAAGGAGGCGTTCCTCGGAGGAAGGACAGTCGATTTCGATATTTGCGTGCATGGGACACCTCGACACCCCCTTGTTATGAAATCGGTGACCCCATGTCCAGGACATTCGGGGGTACACGAGCCGCATAATTTCGAGGTCATTTTATTACTCTCTTGACGTGTCAATATATCACTTGACGCAGGAGAGTTCGGGGGGCTACACTCCCGTCGGGAGCGACCCATTCGCCGAGATGATCAAAACCAGCCGTTCCCGCCTTGAAATTCGCCAGGAACCCGACCGCTTGTCATATGTGGTGGGGGTCCTCCTTGTTGGGGTCGGAGGAGCCGAGGCGATGGTATCGGCCTTCGCGGTCGTCGCTGAATGGGGACTGCCTCCGGGACCGGGCTTACTGTTGGCCTGTATCCGCTTGGCCCTAGCTGCCCTGTTCTCCGCCTCCGGATTATTTTTTCTGCGCGGACGGTCGCGGATCGTGTTCGATCTTGACCATCGGATGGTCGCAAGGTATATGGGCGTGGGCGGCAGAGGAGGCCGCAACCAAAGCTGGGATCTGGCGGATTTCGCTGCCGTCGTGCTCGTGCGCCGCGAAATTAGGCGGGTGTTGACAGGATCTGATTCGCGCACAGAGGTCGTCTGCTTGCGTCGGCCAGACGGCGACGATCTGCAGTTGCATTGGTCCGACGCCGACGGCGACGCAGTGGCGATGAGAATCGCCGGGTTCACAGGACTGCCTTATATTGGCCGGCGTCGGTTTTAGAGCCTTATAGTTACTGGGATAGGCTCTGATATGGACGAGCCCCGTCAAATCCCCGCAGTCCGATGATCTGTTTTTTAGGGCCGTCCCTGGAAAGCCCTGGGCCCATGAGCGAAGCGATTATCGACGGTGAATCATTCTGATATTCGCGTGTTACGCATCGGACGATGCGCAGGGACGCATGATTGTGATTCGTCGGGAGCTGCCTCGATCTAAAGTCGTGGGTCGTCATCGGCTTGCGCCTTTGCGCCACATAGAGCCTGCGAGGGTTCTCCTTACCGCTGCCTCACTCATGGGGCCGGGACTCTCCAAAGACACGGATTTTCTCTCAGGCTGTCGCCACCGGGAAATGCTGGCCGATTGACCAGACGAACCCCGATAACTCGCGTGCCACGGCCGCAACCGCGACCGTATGCGGCTTGCTTCGACTGAGCATGCGCCAGTATTTGCGGCGCAATCGCTGCTGAGCTTTCTGCGCGATGCGTACGATCTCTGCCGGACAATCTTTTCGCCGTTCCAGAAGTTCACGACTGGCCACGTTGCCATTGCGATTACACCAAGCCGCCTCGACCAAGATGCGGCGAATATGAGTATTGCCGGCCTTGGTGATCGCGCCTCGGCGGACTTTCTCACCGGAACTGTACTCCGAACTCACCAAGACGGTGAAGCTCATGAACGACGCCGCTTTTTCGAAGCGCCGGAAGTCCTGCGCTTCGACGATCAACGTCAACGCGCTCAGCGTGTCGATTCCTTTGAGGCAACGCAGATAGCTGACCGGCGTCCGATACGCTTTTTGTTGCGCTAGGTCCTGGAGCTGCTGATCAAACGTCCTCAGCCGCGCCTCGGCGTCGTCGAGCGTCTGCATGTAGCCCTCAAAAGTTTGCTGCAATGACGCCCATTCGAATTTCTGCGTCTTGAGCCAAGTCCGGTGAGCGATCGCCCAAGATTTCGTCTCGCGGTAAACGCGTCCCTGCCTCAGCAGGAACTTCGATAAGCGGTGTCGAGCGCACAGCCGGTCGGCCAGTCCGTCTTCGCGCGCTCGAACAAGATCTCGCGCCGCTTCCTCCTCTCGCGTGGGAATCCGAATCTCAGTGAGCTGACCGGCACGGTAGAGGCGTGCTAGATTCTCGGCATCTCGACGGTCGGTCTTGACGCGATCGGTCGGTCGCTTTGGAATCAGTCCAGGTGCGATCAGCACGCACTTGTGACCTAGCTGCGCGATCTGTCGGTGCGTCTGGTAGCCGCAGGGACCTGCCTCGTAGACGAATTCGACCGGGCCTTTCGATGTCAGACTTTGCACCATGCGCTCGACTGCTTTCGGTTCGTTCTCGATCGTAAACGTCCGCGTCGCGCGCTCCATCTCGGGCGGCAAGACCGCAGCTACGATGGTCGCCTTGTGAACGTCAAGTCCGACGACTGTTGTACAATGTTGTTTCACGAGCCGGTACCTCCGTGTTCTGTGTGGATAGGCTCCTTCACAGGAGCAACCCACGATGTACTGAACTTACGGGGGTGCCGGCTCGTCCATGCTATCTTAATCTCGAAACAGCGAGGGACCGCCGTGCTTCAGCGAAAACAACCCGCGTAAAGCCCTGCTGGTCGAGATTCCCGGACGCCTGATAGGAAGAGGCCCTTTGACCTCGGCTCCGATCGGGCCAATGCTTTCGAAGCGCGCATCGTGTACGACGCGCAATACTTCAATACCCGAAGATACCGCCCGGTCGCACAGCTCAGACACCAGGTCGAAAACAGGGAACGTAGGGCGGAAGCACCAAGGGCACGAGCGATGGTCGATCGAAAGCCGGTGACAGACGGGGCAGGAGCGGCCCATTTTGGCCCAGCCATCTCGTACCAAGACCCGTGCGACCCGGTCTTGATGTAAGGCGTCGGCGACGCGTTCCAACCCGGCCACCGCCAACCCAGCCTGAAGCTGGTCCAAGAACCGGGACACGAGAACGTCTTCCCGCAATTTCAGCGCTTCGAGCTCATTGTGGCGCAGGCGATCGACGACCGCCTCCACCGGACGGTCGGGACCGAGCAAGGGCTCATGGATCAGTTTGTCGGCGATCTCAGGCTCAAGTAGGGGTTCAAACGCGGCCAGCATAGTGGGATCCGCGCCGAACACCAGGCGATCTGCCCGACGCGAGTGGAACAAAGCCATCGCACGTTCCGCCAGGTTGAACACTCCGCGTCCCCGGAAATCCCCCGAAAGTGTTTCCAAGGGGGAAGGCTCACCCAGATGGATTTCAGTAAAACGCGCCCCGCGCTCGTCAGCTTGCAAGGAGACGAATCGGTAGTAACGGGAACGCAGCAGCGTCAGCGGCCACAGGTAAGGTCGATCGGACACTTTCAACGCAGGAGAAAAGGATTCGGGGGTGCAATACACCTCGAAAATGCCATGTTTGGCGCTGGAGAATACGCACAACCCGCGGCGTTCCCGAGGCACAAAGCGGGCACGCACGAACTCGCTGATCAATTCGATGTCCTTCGTCAACACCTTCAGGCCCGGCTGGGTGGCGGCGGCCTCGCGGATTAATCGGTCGAGTGTCGCCGGGTAAGCTCCGGAATTGTCGACGGGAAGGTACAAACTCACAATGCTGGACGTCGGAGATTTCCACGCGGCGAGCGCTTCGGCTTTTTCGGCACTTAAGAAAAGATGATCTTGATCAGAGGACATTTTTGGATCCTTAGTTCAGGGTATCCTCCACCCTCACAAATGTCAAGAAAACATTCATCAAAATTTAATCAAGGTCCTAATTGGGCCTTGACAGGGTCCGTCTTACCGTTGGCAGGAGGGGCAATACAAGCTGGAGCGCCCGCCGATGCTACGCCGGGTGTCTTTCAGTTTCCCAGCGCACGTTCCGCACGTCTGTCGGCCATAGACTCGGACGTGCTTCTGCATGCGCCCGGGACGTCCCAGGGGGTCAAGGAATGATTCGTCATCAAGGGTCGATCCACCCAGGCGAATGCCGAGTTCAAGAACAGTCGAGCAGGCCTTGGCCAGGGCGTCGACTTCCGCCAATTTAAGTGTACGGCCCATTCGTGCAGGCCGTACCCGGGCCAGGTGCAGTGCCTCAGCGGCGTATATATTGCCCAAACCAGCGATGAGGCGTTGGTCCATAATTAAGGCCTTGACCGGAGCGGTACGTCCGCGCAAGACTTTCGCCAGGTAGGAGGAATCAAAACCGGATTTTCCCGGTTCGGGGCCCAGTGCGGGCAGCGCGCAGCCGACGCGACCGAACCGGCGCGAGTCGTGAAAACGGACGGCGTCGGATCCCACCCAAAACTGGAACCGGACGTGCGGGCCTTCCTCTCCAACCGTGATGCGTCCCGACATTCCGAGATGAAAGACCACGGATTCGCGGCCTTCGATGTCGGCGACAAGGTATTTTCCCGCGCGGCGAAAGCCGGCGATGATCCCGCCGGTCAGCGCTTTTACTGCGGCCAGTGGCGGGTGGCGGTAAAATGTCGGCTTGCCGACGGAGACGGCCGTAATGGTCTTTCCGCGGAAACGCTCGTCCAAGACGCGGCGGACGGTCTCAACTTCGGGGAGTTCCGGCAAGATCCCTAATGAGCTTGAAACGTAGGGTCGATGTGGTCTGCCCAGGCGAGGATACCGCCGGCGACGTTGGTCGCGTCGTAGCCGTTCTCGCGCAATAGTGTGACTGCGCGTGCCGAACGGGCGCCGCTGCGGCAGTGAACGACCACCGGGACAGATTTATCGATTTCAGCAAGGCGCTTGGGCAGCTCACCCAGCGGGATCAATTTCGCGCCAGGAATTTTAGAGGCGGCAAATTCATGGGGTTCGCGAACATCGATTAACTCGAACCGTTCTTTTGCGTCCAACTTTTTCTTCAGATCTTCGACGGTCATTTCAGGAATCATGGGGGTCACAGTCTCCTTGAGGCCACAGAAGGCCTCCTAATTGATCGGTACTCGGATGCTAGGATTCTTGCCGCACACGGGGCAATCCGGATTTTAGATGCCTGATATAAAGAGTCATCTATCCTGGGTGGTCTTGACGCCTGAGCGGCTCTTCGGGTTGCTACCCTGCGATCGCCACCGGACGCCTCAAGGAACGTGCGGTCGGCGGCGCCGACACGCCGATGCGGAACATCATCACGCAGGCGGATCCTTTCTCGATGGGGATAAGGTCATTGAGTTCTAATTCCGCGCGCGCGATTAGCGCGCGTTGGCGCGGCGATAAATCGACGCTGCTCTCGTCACATAGCTTTTGGATCAGGATGGGGACTCCCGCCAGCGGCTGAAAGGATAATCCAACGGCAGCGGCCGACAGCCAGACTCGCTGCAGGAGGCGTCCTCCCGCGATAAATGACCTCGGGGAAAAATCCGCTACCTGCAACAGACCGATGGCGGCGCTGCGCCGATAATGATGATAACCGACTTCTGATATGTATCGACCGATGCCAAGATGCGTGATGAATGTCACAAACGGCCAAAATCCCAGCAGAGGGAATGCCATCCGCGTCAGTGGATCCAATTCCAAAGTTCGGATATCCAGGCCATCGCGCGTGGCCTCAACCTGCCGTTGATTCCAACGCACCCAATGGAAAAGCGATTGGTGCAGAGATTTATTTTCAAACAGGGTGCGATCTGAAAGGCATGCGATGCGGGCTAAACGGTCGATCAATGGCGGGTCTTCCACCAGAGACAATCGGGCCCCCGGAACGCCGCGCGCCGCGTCCAACAGCAATTCGCGGCTTTTCGCTTCGAGCGGAAGCCGCTCATAGGGTTTGCGGTTGGTGCAGCGGACATCGATGAAGGAGTGCAACGGGTCGGCGGTGCGCACGGCGGGGACCAATTGGACTTTAACGCCGGCCGGGGACTTTGCGTCGTGCGCAAGTAGATCCGTTTTTATTTCATATCCTTCCGCCGAGGCCGCTAGATCGAGGTTCTCCAAAAGCGCGCCCAGGGCCACGTGAGTGGCCCGATTGGCCACGTTCAGGAAATGGCGGCCGCGGTCAGGATCTAAGGTCACGACAAGCGCATCAGCTTCGCAGTGAAAGCCCCAGGGCTGGCAATTGTCGCCGGAAGGCGCCTGAACCGCCTTTCGCAACAACCGCCGCCAGGTATCTTCGGGAATTCGCGCGCTCATTCGACGGGTGTTTTCGACCGGACCCAGCGGAGCATGAGTTTACGCTTGATTCGTTGTAAAGGATTTCGGCCGCCGAACCAGACGGACCCCTGTTTAAATACTCGGGTGAAGGCGTCATACTGGAGATAACACGGTGCCGCTTCGATGGGCCCCCTTTTTAAGACCAGTTTGGTCACTTCAGTCGCGATCAGACCGGCGCACAGCGCGCACGCCGCCCCTGATGAAGGACCTCGCCCGGATTTTAAGTCCACCGAGGACATGTCCATGTATGCTCGGTGTAGCGCATGAGGCGCGATTCCGACTGCAAAGGCAATCGCCATTTCCACGTTTGACATTCCGTCCTTCATGCCGAAGTACTCGTCGAACCCCATCGCGTCCGGTAGGAATGTGATCAAGGTCGTCCCGAACCCAATCGGGGCGGCCGTGACGACCGGGATTTTTAGCGCGCGCGCGCGCCTAAAAAAAAGCCGTTTGGCCTCAAGCGCGAAAAAATCGATCCCGTCGACAGCCACATCAACTCCGTCAAGAAACGCGTCGACGTTTTCGGGCGTTATTATTTCCGGAAAGACACGGAGCTCGACGCGGGGATTGATGTCTTTGACGATCTCCGACATGACTTCGATTTTTTTACGCCCGATAGTCTTCCAGGTGGCTCCGTACTGCCGGTTGATGTTCGACACATCGTAGACGTCGTCGTCGCAGATATGGAATTTTCCGACTCCCAAACGGGCGAGTGTCGCCAGGTAAATTCCTCCTACGCCGCCCATTCCTGCGATCGCCACGCGGGACCCAGCGAGAACATGTTGATCCGCCAAGGTCAAAAGACCCCGGTGCCGCGAGAAGGCTTCGTCAAACGCGATAGGTGAGGAATGCATATTAACGATAGCGTAACGCTTCAACGATCTTGAGCCGCGAGGCCTTGGTGCAGCCAAATGAGATCGTCGAAAGAGTGATGGCAGACCGCGCGCGGTGACGAAAGAGGTTGCGCAAGGCGAGGTGCAAGGTCATCATGCGATGGAGTATAGCGCCGACCGAAATTTAACATTTATTAGGAAGCCATTGGCGGCCGCTTTGATTAAGCGGTTCCTATTAAAGTCGCGCCAGCGGCCAGGGCTTCGAAATGGTCCGAGTCGGCCGCGCTAAACACAGGCGCCCACTTTGGCCACCCGTCGTCCGGACTGGCGCAACTGCTCCACCGCGTCGCCAAAAACCTGTTCGCAGGGCAGGCCGTCCTTGCCATCATCCATGAACAAGGTCATGGTTCCCGCGAGCTTCTCTTTAATAAATGCCGCAAAGGTCGCGGTTCCGTCGTTTGCCAGATAGTGGTTAAATAGGAAACGACATCAGCCTGATTGTAGACCCGGAACCGGCCAAAGGCAAGTCAGAGTTGTTCCAAATTCGTAAAGCTTTACTCGGGATGTGGATCTACTCGACCAGCTTCGGTGGAAGGGTCCTAATTTCCGGGGACAAAAGGTCCCGGGTTCTTAGGCCTAGAATTCTTCGCTGAAGCCGACAGCACCCGTGACGCCCATTTGGTAGGCGGAGACGCGGCGCTCGAAGAAGTTGGCGAGTTCCTGGACATCTTGTAGTTCCATGAAATTGAACGGGTTCTTGGAGCCGAAGACGGGCTTGATGCCCAGGTTGGACAGGCGCTGGTCGGCGACGCATTGCAGATATTGGCGCATGCCGTTGACGGATAGGCCGGCCACACCAAGGTCGAGGAGATCTTGGGCGAAGGCCATCTCGCACTCGATGGCCTCCTTAAGCATATCGACGATATCGGCTTCCATTTTGGGGGAGAAAAGGGTCGGATCCTCGGCGCGGGCGGTTTTGACGACTTCCATTGCGGCGGCGATGTGCATGGATTCGTCGCGGAACACCCAGTTCGTGCCGCCAGCCAGGCCGTTCAAGAGGCCCTTCGAGCGCAGGAAGTAGACGTAGGCGAACGCGGCGAAGAAAAACAGGCCCTCGACGCAGGAGGCAAAGCACACGACGTTCATCACGAATTGGCGCTTTTTGTCCTGAGTGTCGATTTTTTCGATCTCGTGGATTGAGTTCATCCACTTGAACATGAAATCGGCCTTGCGCTTGATCGACGCGATGTTCTCGACGGCGGAGAAGGCCTTCTCGCGCTCCTCAGGCTCGGGGATATAGGTGTCGAGCAGGGTCAGGTAGAACTCGACGTGCAGGGCTTCTTCGAAGAGCTGGCGTGAGAGATACACGCGCGCTTCGGGGGAGTTCACGTGCTTGTAGAGGTTGAGCACCAAGTTGTTGCTGACAATCGAGTCACCGGTCGCAAAAAATGCGACAAGCCGATTGATCAGATGGCGCTCGGCCGGAGTCATTTTCATCTTGAGGTCGTTGACGTCTTGCGAGAAGTCGACCTCATCGACGGTCCAGGTGTTTTTGATCGCGGCCTTGTACATTTCAAAAAACACCGGATACTTCATCGGGCGCAACGTCAAATCAAAGCCAGGATCAAGAATCATTTAGCATCCCATCCGCATGTTTGTGACATACCCGCCGGTGCAAGTGATGTAGACATCGTCTACACAGCCTCCTAAATTGCCGTAGACCCCCCGCTCGCCGACCCAAGTGCATCGAGGCGCGGTCGGCGATGGCTGCCATGTGGCCAAGCCTGACGCGTCCAATGTCGTGAGTACGCGGCCGGCGGCTGGTCCGCCGCCGGTTATTTTGATCTGCCCTCTGACTTCCAGCTTCGCCGTGGGAAGCGCTGAGCTACCGATCATCACTCCGCCGCCATCTCGCGCCAGGAAGGTGTTTTGGGTCGTGATCATTTGCGTATAAACCCCGGAAGGGGCGGGGTAGTAGGTGGTCAACGATACATTTTCAGACGCCAGGTCCCCGGAGATCCCTGTCAGTATAAAAGCCAGTATCCCGAGTCGCTGAATCCGTTGGGACAGTCGTAGATCGAAGTGCAAATGCAGGTCAGCCATAATTTAAGTTACCTCTCTGTGATTGACGGCTCTTACTGACAGGCCTCGCAGCTTTGCGGGTTCTCCAGTGAGCAGGCGACCTTGTCCGCGTCGGACTTTATCGGCGCGGCGAGAGGCGTCGCGGCGGCGGACATCAACGTGGTCTTGGTGATTTTGGTCGCCGGACGAGAGCGCATGTAGTACGTAGTCTTGAGCCCCTTCTTCCACGCGTACATATACATCGAGGAGAGCTTTCCGATATTGGGGCTCTCGATGAAGAGATTTAGCGACTGGCTTTGGTCGATGAATGCGCCGCGATCCGCGGCCATGTCGATCAGCGAGCGTTGGGGGATCTCCCAGACCGTGCGGAACATCAGGCGGACGTTCTCGGGGATCTCGGCGATGTCCTCAATGGAGCCTTCCGACATCTTGATGCGGTTGCGCATCTCCTCGTTCCACTGGCCCAGCCGTTTGAGCTCGAGAACCAGGTACTTGTTGACCTGGAGGAACTCGCCCGAGAGCGTCTCGCGCTTGAAGAGGTTGGACAATTGCGGCTCGATGGCCTCGTAGGCGCCGACGATCGACGCGATCGTGGCGGTGGGGGCGATCGCCAGGAGCAGCGAGTTGCGCAGGCCCTTCTTCACCATCTCCGCGCGCAGTTTCTCCCACCTAGACATGTCGTTGGGGGTCACACCCCACAGCTCGAACTGGAACGTGCCCTTCGCCGCCTTGGTGTCCGGGAACGTCTCGTGCGGGCCCTTGGCCGAGGCCAGCTCGACCGACGCTGACAACGCGTGGAAATAAATCTCCTCAGCGATTTTCTTCGAGAGCTCGCGGGCTTCCGGCGCATCAAACGGCAGTCCCAATTGGAACAGCGCGTCTTGAAGGCCCATCACGCCCAAGCCGACGGGGCGCCATTTCTTATTGCTGTCGGCGGCCGCCTGGGTCGGATAGAAGTTGATGTCGACGACGCGGTCCAGGTACTTGACTGCGGTGCGCACGTTGGCCGCGAGCTTCACGAAATCGAAGCGGCCGTCCTCGACATACTTGCTGAGGTTGATGGACCCTAAGTTGCAGACGGCGGTCTCACTTTGGGAGGTGACCTCGATGATTTCCGTGCAGAGATTCGACGAGTGCACCACGTTCGCAGGCGACCCGGTCTGATTGGATTTTAGATTAGATGGGTCTTTGAAATTCATCCAGCCATTGCCCGTCTCGGCTAGCGTTTTCATCATCCGCGCATACAGATCTCGGGCCTTCACCTGGCGGGAGAACAGTTTCTTCTCTTCGGCTTCGGTATAAGCGTCCTCGAACGCCTTGCCGTACAAGTCGGTCAAGTGCGGCATCGATTTCGGATCGAACAGCGACCAGACGCCGTCTTCCTCGACACGCTTCATGAACAGGTCCGGGATCCAATGGGCGAGGTGGAGGTTGTGCGCGCGGCGAGATTGGTCTCCGGTGTTTTCGCGCAGTTCCAAGAACTCCTCGATATCGGGATGCCACGTTTCCAAATACACGGCGCAAGCACCCTTGCGCTTTCCGCCCTGGTTGACGGCGATGACCGAGCTGTCGAGGGTCTTAAGCCACGGGATGATGCCGTTGGATTTTCCGTTCGTCGAGCGGATCAGTGAACCGCGCGCGCGGATGCGCGAGTAGGCGACTCCGATGCCGCCAGAGAACTTGGACAGGAGTGCGATGTCGGTGTAGCGTTTGTAAATCGCCTCGAGGTCGTCGATGGGGCTGTCTAATAAGTAGCAAGACGACATCTGCGGGTGCTTAGTCCCCGAGTTGAACAGCGTCGGAGAGCTGGGCATATGCTCGAAGCGCGAGATCAGGTTGTAGAACTCAACGGCTTCCTGTACGGTCTCGGCCAAGCCGCAGGCGACGCGCATGAAGAAGTGCTGCGGGATTTCGAGGACTTCCCGGGATTCGGGGTTCTTCAACAGGTAGCGGTCGTACACTGTGCGCAGGCCGAAATACTCGAACAGGTCATTTCGGGAATTTTCGATCGCGTCGTTGAGCTTGCGCGCGTTGGCAGCGACGAATTGGCCGACCTTTTCGGACATCAGCCCGTGGCGCACGCCGGCGGAGATGGATTGGGAGAAAGAGTGGATGTCTTGGTTCTCGACTTCCTTGGCGATGTACAGCGACAGCAGGCGGGCCGCGAGACGCGAGTATTCGGGCTCCTCGGCGATCAGGAGTGCTGAGGTCTGGATCGAGAGGTTATCGAGCTCCTTGGTGGTCGCCCCGTCGTAAAGTCCGCCGATGGTCTTCGTCGCGATTTTCAGGACGTCGACGTTCTCGAGGCCTTGCCCGCAACGCGCGACCGCGCGCACGATCTTGTTGACGTCGACCGGTTCGAGGGCGCCGTTGCGTTTGCGTACGGCCATCGTCGCGCTAATGGCGGCATCGTGGTTGTCGGTTTCATTGGTGACCGACGTGGTCGAGGGGGCGGTGCTCATCCTATTCTCCGTGAGATTTTGATAAATTTCTCGTGCTCGGTTTCGGGGCGCCGCGCGCGCGAATACGGGCAAGGGCTGTAGAATACTCGATGGGATTTTTTTTGTAAAGACCCAGGTGTCGTTGATTGTTTGAAGAGGTGCTTCCAGTGTTTTTGAGTGCTGTGTTTTACATTGCCTTCGGGTTTCTCGGCGGCTGCGTTCGCGCTCCCGCACCACTTCGGCCGCTTCCTAATTTTTCCCTGACCGCGGTGACCGTTGATGGCACGTCGCCGCTCGACTTGTCGGCGCTGCGCGGCCGCGTCTGGATCGCGGATTTCGTGTACACGCGCTGCGCGGGTCCGTGCCCGTTGTTGAGCGCGAACATGGCGCTCTTGCAGAAACGTTTGCCCAAATCGATCGGCTTGTTGTCGTTCACCGTCGACCCCGATCACGACTCGCCGGAGGTGCTGACGGTGTACGCGCGCAACTTCAAGGCCGATCCGCAACGCTGGTTTTTTGCGACAGGCGACCGCGCAGAGCTCGAGAAACTGCTGCGGGACGGATTCCAGATCGCGGTGGCAAGCAGCGCCGACGCGCCGGTCGGGCAGAACATCGCGCACACGAAGAAATTCGTCCTCATCGATGCCGACGGACGCGTGCGCGGTTATTACGACGGCGACGACCGGACGTCGCTCGATCGTTTGGCCGCCGACGCTGGGCGTCTTTAAAAGCGTTTCGCGCGCCAATGAATCAAGAACGGCGCCAGTAGGATCGCGCCCAGCCACGTGTGCACCAGCGAGGCGGCCGCGCGCGTGGACGCGTGCGTTGCGTAAAACAAGGCCGGGACAGTCAGGAAAAGGACAATGAATGCCGACAGCAAGGCCCAGCCGCTGCGGATTTTTTTGCGTTGCTTCAGCCCGGGCTCGATGTGGACGCTCCATAGATAGCCAAACAGGCCCAGGAAGACAAGGCCGACGACCGAGTGTAGGTGCAAGACGGACGTTTTGAGGGGTAAAGGTTCCGGTCCGTAATCTGAATCGGTTTGAAAACGTGTCGCCAGCAGCCACACGCCGAGGCCCGACAGATAGAGCAAACCCGTCGCGCTCAACAGAAGACGTTTGAAGCCCGGTTCCAGTTTCATGGCCGTGAATCCGCCAGGACCCGGTGCACGGCCAACACGCGGCGCACGGCGCGGGTGACGGTTTCGGAGGTGATGCTGGCCCCGGTGATGTTGCGCAGTCCGCGGTGCAGCATCAAGTCGTCGTTGAGCGCCTTTTTACGGAATTGATCAAGCCAGCGTGTGGAGGCCATGTATTCGTCGGGCTCGGCGAACGCCAAAACCTCGACGAACCTCACCGTTGCGTCTGGCGCAAGGACGATCATTACGGTTTCGTTCATCGTACGGACTTTGTGGGAATCAAAGTAAGCAAAACCCGCGATTCCTTGCGTGGAGCGTCCTACGTAATACGTCCAGACTTTCGAGTCCACGCTTGAGCCGCAGTCGCGGGCGACCGTTTGGACCTGCGCTTCGGTCAGAAAGGAGGTGCGGCGCTCCATGGTCACGCCGGTGGGGAACGCCAAACCCAAGGCCTCGTTTTGCCGCAGCAAAACTTTCGCCGTCGCGGCGTCCGGGTTCAGCGTTCCCGCCGACAGGATCAGCGTTAAAAAATAAAGCCGACGCCGAAATTCCATTGATTGACGCCTGTCCGGGCCTGATTGAGCTTCCACTGTTGGTCTAATTTTAAGGACACCCGAGTGATTGGCTTGTAAGTCAAGCCAAGGGTGTACTCAACGCGGCTGTTGGCTGGATCTTTCGTATATCTTTCCGGCACCCGCCACTGCGTATCATAGCGTTCATAGCGGAAGAAAGGCGACAGAGATTGTCCCTTGGAGTTCGGCACCAGGGTCAGAACGTCGAACGCCGCCTCGGCGTAGCCGCCGAACAAGCGCCGGCCGATGGACTGGTTCCCGACAAATCCCTGCGCGACGTTTAAATCCGCGGCATTGCCGATGGTTCCTTCCGAGTAAAGTCCACGTATCGACGCTCCCCGCCACACCGCTTCGATGTGAGTCTCCCAAAGCGTCACCGGCACGGTCGCCGCGGAGTTGCCGCGGTCGGCGCGCGCCAAATAAAGGCCCGCGCCGGTCGTCACCCCGTCAAACGGCGTCACATCGACGCGCGAGGCCCAGGCGAGATCATCCATCGGGCTGTTGGCGCCGCTGATGCGGCCTTCGCGTAGACCTTTCGAGGCGGTGAAGCCGTCGGCGTCCGGATCGGAGGATTTTGCGGCGCTCAGCGACGCGAACGCGTAGGTTCGATAGGTGATCGGACCTGCCTCGCCAAACACGCCCACGCCGTTTTCGTGCCAGGTCGAGGGGATGATCGCCGACTCGACGCTCGGTCGGTTCACGCCATGAAACGCGGTCGGCTCATGAATTTCGTTCACCAGTCCGAGAGGCACGATCATGTTGCCGACGCGGGCGCCGAAACTTTGGAAGGGGCGATACTCTATGTAAGCCTGCTCCACTGAAACTTCACCGCGCAGCTCCGCTCCTTGGCCGGTTCCGCCGTGTTCGAATTCAACTTCGGAGTTTAAAAGAAGTGTGTCGGTGAATTTATAGCCGGCGTACAGGACGAAACGCTGAAGGTCAGCTTGTTTTTTTAATCCCGAAGGATCGCCGTTTTGTGCGCGGCGGGAGAAGCCGCGGGCGACGAACTCTCCGTATCCGCCCAGGGACAGTTTATCGATTGCCGCGGAATACACTTTGGACGCAGAAACGCCCAAACCCGGCTGCGCGGGGCCGGGGGTTGGGTCGGAGACGGCTCCCAGCTTCATTTTTTCAATTTCCTGGGTCAAGGTGTCAATTTTACGCTCAAGTTCACCCAAGCGAGCGATCTGGATTTCTTCAGCGAAAAGAGGCGCGGAGGTGAGGAGCACGACGGTAGACAATAAGACGACGAGGTGACGATTCATTGAGACACTCCTTTATAATGCGGCGTCAACGTAACGAACGATTGGCCGGGAAAATTGGTGGGGGCCTTCCCTAGGACAAACAAAGCGGTGGACCAGGCATCGGCCTCTGTCGCGGTGGGGAGAACAGCCGTGGCTTGGTCCCGCCGCATGATCGGGCGACCGTCAAACGGCGAGACGATATGCCCGGGGTGTTCGGCATTGCCGGAGGTGGAGACCGAGCCGGCTTTCAAGTGAATGGATTCCGCCCGCCCAGGTATCGTCACGCGCCAGTCGTTGCCGTCCGGGGAGGAGCCGAACACGAGGATTTGACCGCCGAAATTAAGCCGCGCCCGCGTCGCTCCGCGAGCGCGCAGCACCTCGAGCGCGCGGTCTAGCGCCCAGCCTTTCCCGATTCCGCCGAAGTCCAGCCCCATGCCTTTTAGCGGTAAATCAATCGTTCGTTTCTGCGCGTCCAGTCGAACCTTGGACCAACCGACCAGGGGCAGGGCGGCGTTCCCGCCTTTAAGAACGGGGAGTACGGTGGGGTCGAAGGCTCCGCCCGTTTCACGCGAGAGGCGCAACGCCGCTTCAGTTTGAGCGTACAGTTCCGCGGAGACGTGGAACGGCCCCGTACCTGCGGACGCGTTGAGGGCATTTAATTCACTCTCCTTTTTATAAATGCTGAGGATGCGGTCCCAGCGGTCGATCTCGTCAAACGCCGCGGTGACCGCGGACGGCGTGTCCTTGGCGCCCGACGCGTCGATCTCGCAGAAGGTTCCCATCAACCAGCGCATTCGCGCCGGTTCGACCGCGGAGGCGGCGGCGCTGAAGAAGATCATGGCGAAAGCGGCAAGATATTTATTGAGATTCATTTTCAATAAGAATATTCTAGGACAAATCTTTATTGAAATTCAATCTCAATAAGAAACGGGACAAAAAAGAAGGCGCGCTGGTTGCGCGCCTTCTTGGCGTCGACGGGTTTAGACGCCGAGCCTGGTGATGATCTTGTCGAAGTCATCTGGCGGATATAAGGCTCGCATTGGAATCCCGTTGATCAGGAAGCCCGGTGTTCCCGAGAAGCCGAAATCGCGCGCTTCTTTCATGTCGGCCTCGATCTTGTCCGAAACGACGGAGCTTTGCGCGTCTTTTGCGGCCTTTTCCACGTTGACGCCGAGTTCCTTGGCCGTCGCCTTGAAGTATTCTTCACCGAGCAAAGACTGGTTCTGAAACATCTTGTCATGGAAAAGCCAGGCCTTATCGGGCGACTGCAAGGCGATCGCTTCTTGCCACTTCGCCGCGGGCATTGCCATCGGGTGAATCGCGTAGAGTGGCAAATGTTTATAGATAAAGCGGAGCCGGGGCCCGTATTTCTGCCGCAAAATCTCCACCGTTTGGTAGGCACGGCTGCAGAACGGGCATTGGAAATCGGAATATTCGACGATGGTGATGGGCGCGTTCTTGTCGCCGCGAATCCGCGTCTTCTCCCCGATCTGGGGTTTGAAGGGGTTCTTGTAGGCGGCTTCCAGGTCGGCTTTTTCTTTTGCTTCTTCTTCTTTCTGTCGTTTTTCTTGATAGGCGCGCTGAGCGTCCATCATCAGCTCAAACAGGGCAATTCGATCGGCTTTCTTAAGCGCGCCGATCACGAGATCAGGATTGGCGTCCAAGGCCTTTTTGAGCTCGTCTCGGCTAATCGCCGCGAAAGCCGAGGAAGAGATTGAGGCGCAAAGCAAGGCGGCGATGAAGCGATTCATAGGAGTCTCCTTTTGAGTTGGCTGAGGATATCATTTTGAATGGTATGCGAGTCCAGCGACCCGACGTAGCGCCTCAAAATAAGGCCGTCGGGCCCGATCAAGAATGTCGTCGGCAGCGCACGTACGGCGTAGTCGTCTAGCGTCCGCCGGTCGGCGTAGAGAATGGGAAAGGCCATGCCGTTGGACTTGGCGAAGGCGGGGACGACAGCTTTAGGGTCTTCGTCCACGCTGACCGCGAGGAGCTCGTAACCTCCGGCCGGCGCTCCCGCGTGCAGTTCCCGCAGCGCCGGAAGCTCTTCCTTGCAGGAATCGCACCAGGTCGCCCAAAAATTCAGCACGACAAATCGGCCTTTGCGCGAGGAAAGGGAAACGTGGTCGCCTTTGGGAGTCGAGAGGATGAAATCAGGAGCCGCGCCCGAGGCGTCGGAGGCTTGGCAGCCGTACAGTCCGGTCGTGATAAGGCCGATGACGAGTAGCGGAAGTATTCGAAGGAGAGTATTCATGGCGAGCAAACCAAGTCTATAATAAGGAACCGCCGCTCTCGACTCGTAATGAATCGAGAGCGGCGGGTTGAACGGGTTTAGCACCCGCAAGGAGTCTTCGGACCCATGTTATTTTTCCTCCTATTTTCCGGTTTTATGCTGCTCTAAGATCGAACGGGCGATTGGCCCGATGCGCTTGAAGATTTTAGCGTCTCGTTGGGAACGTGTCAGCATGATTGCGCCCTCGTATAGCGCCACAATGGCCTCTGCCGCGGCCCGGGAATCCAGCGAAGCCCGGAAATAGCCGGCGGACTTGCATCGTTCCAAACAGGCGGCGATTCCAGCGGCCCATTCGGCGAAGAAATCGCCGACCCGTGTGCGAAAGACCTCGTCACGGTCGCTCATCTCGAGGGCGATGTTTCCGACAAAGCATCCGGCTTTGCAGCCGATGCCTTGGAAAAACTTGGAACCCTCGTCGAACATGGCTTCGACCGCCATTTCGGGGGCATCCTGCGTGCATAACGGCTCCACCTTGCGGGAGCGAAACTCGGCAATCTTAAAATCCAGGACCGCGAGCGCCAGCGAAGCCTTGGATCCATAATGGTGGAAGAGATTGGCTTTGGTCATGTCGGCGGCTTTGGCGATCTCACCCATGCCTGCGGCATGGTAACCCTTTAGGTGGATGACATGCTCCGCCTGTCGGATGATCCGTTCGCGCACCGCGGTGTCTGGTTTTCGTCCCATTTTTGATTGACTGACCGTCCGGTCAAACAATAGCATGATCTGCGGACTATGTCAAGCCCCATCGGGAATCAAGGCAGGAATTTAGGAGGCGTCATTCGCGGGGCGTCCTGTCAAAATAAGCTCGACAAGCTCCGAAAGCCTCTCGGCGCGGGCCGCGGATCCGTTCTTTTGGTAAACCGAGAGGAGGTTGCGCATCATCCGCGCGAGGATTTCTCGTGGGCCGCACGGCCGCACGTATTCGGGGCGGAATTCGTAGCCGTTGCGCACCAGCATGCGTTTAACCTCGGGCAGACCCAAGCGGCGACCCTGACGGAAGGAGTCTAAAAATCGCGCATCGCCGTCATCGCGAAAACCGATCAAAAAGTGACCGGGCGTTCCCACGCCGTAGACAGGAATCTGGAGGCGCTTGGCGACCAACAGATACAACACCGAGAGGGTGACCGGGATTCCGCGACGCGTGTCGATCACCCGGGTCAATGAGGAATTGTCGGGATCGTAATAATTTACTTCGTTTTCGCCGAAGCCCAGGCGTTGGTATAAATAGAAAGCCAAGCGCGTGGCAGCCTCGGTCACCGTTGCGTCTTCCGGGATGTCCTCGGCAGCATTGGCCGCGATCCGATCAAGCCACGGCCGGTACACGTCGGGGCCCTGCAGCGGGCGTACCCACCTTGAAATCAGCAGCGCGCCGCTCTCAAGGTCGGGAACTTTTTGTGAGGCCAATATGGTGAATTCCGCGGCGATTTCGCGGTGACGCAGCTCGTCGGCCATATCGTCCAAGCGTTCGGCGTGCTCGGGAGTAGAGGAGACGCGCGCGGCCTCCAAGTACGGGATCGCGTCCGTTCCGACGTCGAGAAGGCGGCGGCGCACCAAGTCCAGGCTGCAGGAGTCTTCGTCGTCTAAAAGGGTGACAAGACTGCGAAGGGCGCAATCACTCAGCTTCACGCGGAGATTTTAAGCGGGTCGTGTTGCGAAGTCAAGGCCGCCGAGAAAATATGATTGAATCCTCCTATGGGAGCTCTGCGCCCCCACGAGGCGCTCGTCGTTCTGCGTGCCCTAGAAGAGTTGGCGTCTGCCGATCCATTGGGCGTGCGCGGGGTGCTGGCGACACTCGTGACCGTCGACGGTGCTCTTCACGAGAGATCGGGCGCAATCGAACTTTTTTGCGATGACGCGGCGTCCGGAGCCCAGGACGCCCGCCCGGTTGGCACTCTTCCGGAGCGTTTGCGCACGGCCTTCGATTTGGCGATCTCCGAGCGTACCCCGCGAATTGTCGAGGTCGACATCGACGGAGACGAGGCGCTGTTCGGTCCCGGAGGATTATCCGGCTCGGTGGAATTGTGGCTGGAGCCCGTCACCGGCGAATTGCGCGAGTCCTTGCGCGAAGCCCGAGAGATGATTCTCCGGGGCCGAGGATTGATTGTCGAGCTCGTCCTGTCGGGAGACCGCGTCGGGCACCGCGCGCATTACGATCAGGACCATCCGGGCGTTCGGGATTGTTACGCTGAAGGCGTCCCGGAATTGGATGAAGAAGTCGGCCGCGGGGGGATTAGTCGTGTTCTTCAACTGCCGCTGATTCCGATGGGGCATGCCTTGCTAATCGGGTCCGGGGCAGACGCGCGGCGGTTGGCTCGGCTTTTGGATCGATTGGGGTTCGTCGTCACCGTCGCCGATCACCGTCCGGGAAGGCTTCACGGCGAGCGCTGGGACCGCGTTCGTTGGCGGCTCGTCGAAGGCGCTTGGGACGTGGTGCGCGCAGCGGTGCGTCCCGACGCCGACACGTTCATCGTCGTTATGTCTCACAACCACGACGCGGACTTGCTCGCGTTGAAAGGCGCCCTGCAAAGTCCGGCGTCGTACGTCGGGTTTGTCGCATCCTCGGCGCGGGCCAAAAAAATTCTCGCCGAACTCGATGGACAGGGCGTGGAACCACGTCCGGGAGTTTTTTCGGCGCCGGCGGGCTTGGACGCCGGCGCCGAAACTCCTGAGGAAATCGCCTTGTGTGTCGCAGCCGAAATTCTCGCCGTGCGCATGGGTCGCAAGGGGGGTCGTCCGGCAAGGTTGCGTCCCGCCGGATCGGCTCCGGCCGCGCGCCGAGGGGGCATCAAGGTTCCGGGTCTTGTGCTCGCCGCGGGACGCGGCAGGAGATTTGGGGGAACTTCGAAGCTGCTCGCCAAAGTCGACGGACGGCCGGTCCTCAGGCATGTCGTCGAAGCGGCCCTGGCCTCGCGTCTAGATCCCGTCATCGTCGTGCTCGGCGCGGGTGCCGAGTCTGGTCTCCAGGCGATCAAGGGCCTTGAGGATGCGAGGTTGCGCATCGTGTTCAACCCCGCTTGGGAATCGGGGAAGGCCTCGTCGTTCCAAGTGGCCTTGCGCGAAGTTCCAGACGACGCTCCTGGTGTCGTCGCATTGCTGGGAGATATGCCCCGGATAAAACCATGGCTAATCGACCGCGTCCTGTCGGAGTTCGAAATATCCGGTCGGCTTTGCTTCCCGATCTATCCAGGTGACGAAGGTCCGCAAAAAGGCCAGCCCACCGCCTACCCGCGGGAGCTGTTTGGCGAGGTGGGCCACTTGATCGGTGATGAGACGGCGATGGCGGCAGTTAGGCGGCATTGGGGCGAAGCGGTGAAGATTCCGCTCGACGACGCGTCAAGCCAAGTCGACATCGACACCGCCCAAGACCTCGAATTGCTCTCGGTTTCCCCGGAATCGAGTTAACGACGGTCGATCTCGACCAATGTCCAACGCTCGAGCCCCGTCTCGGTTTTCCATTCGATCGACGCGCCGGTCTTGAGTCCGAATAAGGCCTGCACGAAGGGGCCCGTCCAGGAGACATACTCACCGCCTTCCTCGGCTTCGTCTTCTCCGACGACGTGCATCGTCCGCAGGAGTCCGTCGTCGCGCCTTAACACCACGCGCGCGCCGAACCTAACTTCGTTTATGGGAGAAGGGTCCACTGGGATGGCGGCGTCCAAGCGGGCGCGCACGTAGCGCAAGTCGCGCTCCAAATGCCGTTTGCGTTTGTGGCGTTGCGGGTCTTCCTGTATGCCGGACAACGCCGATAGATCCGAGGTCAGACGTTCCTCGAGCACCTGCAGCCCCCGAAGTCCGCGGTGCGTTACGTAGTTGGGATGATCAGAAATGGGTTTTTCGGGAGGATCTTCGGAAGGCTCCGGGCCGTCTTCCTTGACGAACGCCCGGCTCATCAGCTCGCGGCGCGCAGGCGCGCGATTGTTTCGTCCAGCGTCAACGCGCTTTCCTCACCGGTCGTGAGCGACTTGACCTGGACGACGCCGCGCGCAGCCTCGTCAGGCCCGATGACTAGCGCAAAACGGGCGTGTTTCTGGTCGGCGTACTTGAATTGGTGCTTAAGCTTCCCGGAGCCGGGGAATACGTCCGCCGACAGGCCGCTTGCGCGTAGCGCGGCGGCGACCGCCATCGAGCGCCCGCGCAAATCTTCCGAGAACACGGTCACGACCGCATCGAGAGACGCGGCGTCCGGGCGCAGGCCCATTTCCTCGAGAATGAGCATCAAGCGCTCAAAGCCGATAGACCCGCCGCAGGCGGGGACGGACGGGCCGCCGAATTTTTCAGTCAGCTTGTCGTAGCGGCCGCCTCCGCCGAGCGAGCCCGACAGCGACGCGTGGCGGAACTCGAACACCGGGCCGGTGTAGTAGCCCATTCCGCGCATCAAATTCGGGGTAAGCTTGATCGCCGCGTCCGGGATCTGACTTTTCACGGCTTCGGTGATTCGTTCCAAGTGCGCGAAGTCGCCTTTAAGGGCCGCGAGCATGTCCGGGCCCGCTTCGGTTGCTAGGATCGATTGGGAGAGCGATTTCGCCGCGGCCGCGCCGATCTCGATTTCGAGCTCGGCGTAAACCTTCGCCGGCTCGACTTTGTCCAACTTGTCGAGGATCACGCAGGCGGCCCCCCGCTTTTCCGCCGGCACGCCCGCCTTCTCGAGCGCCAGGTCGACGAAGCGGCGATCGTTGAGGTGAACCTGCACGCCGGAGAGTCCAAACGAGTGGAACACGGTCAGGATGGCCGTGATAACGTCGACTTCCGCGCCCCACGAGTCGGCGCCGATGATGTCCACATCACATTGGGTAAATTCCCGGTAGCGCCCTTTTTGTGCGCGCTCCGCGCGCCACACCGGACCCAGGCTGAGCGCCTTGAACGGATGGGGCAGAGTCGAGCCATGCTTGGCGTAATAGCGCGCCAGCGGAAGCGTTAAATCGAAACGCAGGCCCAGGTCGGCGAAGTCGGCCTTCACAGCCTGCGCGCGTTCCAAGGCTTCGCCTCGCTTCATGATTTTAAAGATGAGCTTCTCGTTTTCATTCCCGCCTTTTCCGGTCAGGACCTGCAGGTCCTCAACCGCCGAAGTCGCGATAGGTTGGAATCCGAACGAACGATATATTTTCTGGATTTTTCCGATCGCGTCGTGGCGCAGCGCGACCGCCTCGGGCAAAAAGTCCCTAAAGCCGGAAGGAGGGGCGGTGGGAATAGTCATCCGACAAAGTTTAACAAAAAAGCGCCGGCCGGCGCGTGAGTGAGAGCCGGCCGGCGGAAGGTAGGGCTTATTTTTTCGAGGCGCTTTCGTTCGTGTTCGGCTGAGTGACGGGAATGGGCGGCAGAGGGCCTCGGGGCGGCGCTTTGACTTGCGCCCGCGTCTGAACCATAACAGTCGCCTGGGGCAAACCATAGGCGCTCGCAGTCACGATGACGGTTCCCGGAGTTTGGGTCGACGTAAGAGTCGCCGTCGCTTGTCCACTAAAATAATAAGGAGTGCCGCACATCGCCGATGAGGTGGTACTGAATTGTACGAGAGGAACCGATACGTATGCCGGAGCCGTTCCCGGTCCGCTTACGGACAGGCTGACATGCCCGGAAACAGTACTGCAAGCCGTTTCATAGATAAACAGGCTCGATGTGCTGATCCCGTCGGCTAGGATCGATGTCGGCGATGCAACCAGAGCGATTCCTGCCCGCGCCTTCGCCGATATTATGACCATGCATAGGCCCGTCAACGCGACCGTTTTGATAATTATTTTCAACATTTTTCCCCCTCAGTCTATTTTGCACGTCGTGCGGCTTCGTTTGTAGTCACCGACAGTATGACAGGTGGGAATGGAATTGAACTGAACTATTCCTGAAATCGGAATGAAATGTTCGAGCCAGGTTTATTGCAGCAAGGCGGCAATGAGGGTTTTCATTATGGGTAATTCGGCGGGTTTCGAAAGCAGCTTGATGCCGGCGAGTTCGGGGCGTTGAGACTGCACATCGGCGAGACATTTTTGGGCGTCTCGCCACATCCGACTTTCAGGCGGAGTCGCCGTCACAAGAAGTATGCGAATATTTTTTACCGCCTCGACGGGGAGGTTGCGCAGAACGTCGATTCCGGTTCCATCCTCGAGAAAATAATCCATCAAGACCGCGCTGTAGCGTTGAGACTGGATTTTCTCCGATGCGGCGGCGCCGGTCATGACCGATTCGATCGGATAGCCGAGATCAGCAAGTTCAGCGCAGACTAACGAAAGGTAAGGCTCGTTGTCATCAACGATCAGCAACCGGCCCGGCGCGACGGATTTGGGCTCCATGGATTGTTCCTCAGTTCAATCGTCGCTCAGGCGGTAGCCTTCGCCGGGAAGATTCTCGATGCGCGCGCCATAGGGCCCCAGCTGATCGCGAAGATTGCGGATATGAACGCTCAAGGTGTTGCTGGTGACGATGGATTCTCCTTTCCAAATCGCCTCGGCGATTAATTCTTTCGTCACCAGGCGATTCTTGTTCTTCAGCAGAAGAACCAGCAATTCGTATTCCTTTCGACGCAATTTCAAGGACTTACCCCCCAGCATCACTTGGCGTGAATCGAGGTCGACTCGGAGATCCTTGCATTCGAGACGTTGAATCGGAGCTCCGGCGTAGCGCGTGCGACGGATCAGGGCCTCGACTCGCGCCAGCAATTCCCGGTAGGAAAAAGGCTTCGTCAGGTAGTCGTCCGCACCGGTTTTAAGGCCGTTGACTTTTTGCCCTTCGGAGCCGAGTTGGGTGAGGAGGATCAGCGGGAGGCTTTGAGTCTGAGGGTCGCCTTTGAGAATTTTGCAGAGCTTGAGACCGGAAAGACCCGGTAAGTTGATGTCCGAAATAACCAGATCCGGCGGAGTCTTTTGGATAATGACCAGCGCGCTTTCCGCGTTGCCTGCCGTGACGACGCGGTAGCCGCCGTCGGAGAGAATTTTCGAAGAAATGTCGAGCAACCCTTCGTCATCGTCGATTAGAAGAATTCGTTCTTTCATATTTTTTCGTGCTCCGAGAGGGAGGTCGTTTTCGGCAGCGAAAAAAAGAACGTGCTGCCGCGGCCGTCGATAGATTCTACCCAGATTCGGCCCCCGTGGTCTTCCACGATGCTTTTGCAGATCGTGAGGCCCAATCCGGTGCCGTGCAGGTCCTTCATCTCGGGATCGGTTTGTGCGACTTGGTGGAAGCGGCCGAACACGTACGGAAGTTCTTCCGCGGATATTCCGATGCCGCTGTCGGCGACGTAAAAGGTCGTCCGGTCCGATCCGTCGCCGGGGCGCGCGCCGATTTCGATGCGGTCGCCTTTTTTCGAAAACTTGACGGCGTTCGAAACGAGATTCGAAAAAACTCGGGAGATCATGCGTCGATCGACGCGCACCCGGGGCAGAAAGTCCGGAAAATTCTGCGTCATCGTCAGCTCCTTGGCCGAAAGCATCGCCGCGTAGAGCCCTGACAAGGGCCGGATTATTTCGGCGAGGTCGGTGTCTTCCTTGTGGTAGATCATTTTCCCGGCCTGCATTTTGGAGAGGTCGAGTATGTCGGTGACCATCTTCGCGAGTTCTTTCGCGCTTGCGCAAATCGTATTCGTCAATTCGACTTCGCGGCTCCCCAACGAGTTTTGGGCTAGCATATACTCGCAGGTCATCACGACCGCATACAGCGGGTTGCGCAAATCATGAGAGACCGCTTGGATAAACTGGCTTTTCAATTCGTCGAGTTGGTGCAGCCGCGTCGCCATATGGTCGAAATCCCGGGACAGCTGGCCGATCTCGTCATTGCGCTCATTGCGGATGAGGGTGGAGAAGTCGCCGCCGCCAATTCGCCCGACGGCTCCCGTGAGAGTCCTGATAGGCTTTACGAAAGCGTAAGCCGTGTATTGGGCAACGAGCACGCCCGCCAGGAGGCAGATCGCTGCGACCCCGGCGAACCGGCGCAAGGTGTTTCGCAAGGCCTGGGCTATGGTCGCGTCGGCCGACGCGGCGTCATAGTGGAGGAGCGCGATGCCGAGACGCACGCCATCCGACTCGACGGGCGCGGCGTATTCCAGCATGTCCCGCTTGGCCGTGCCCACGAAGGTGCGCTGATGCAGCAACCGGCCCGGGGTAATATTTTCGGTCCAAGGAAGCGAGAGCGTCGAGCCTTTGAGCGCGACGTTGCTGTGCATCAAAATCCGGTTTCCGTTGTCCAAAAAAGCGGCCGAGACGATACCCGGTGTTTCAGCGACATGCCGCATGTAGTTCAGCAGGCCGATCTCGTCGCGGGAGAGAAACGAGTCGCGGCAGACGGTCGCGAGCTTTGAAAGCGCGTCGGCGCGTTCCGCTTCGGCTTGCCCGCGAAGATAGCTCCTTTCGACGAGGTAGAGCGACATGATGAAACCGCCGGACAGAAGAAAAATCAACGCCGAAATCGCCAAGCTGAGGCGGAGTTGGAGCTTCATCGCGGGAGGTCGAGTTCTCGCTCGACGCGCTTCAAAGCGTTTTGGATGTATCCGTCGTCGGGATTAAGCCGCGCGGCGTCGCGCAAACTGGATCGCGCTTCGATCAAGCGGCTTTGCGAATATTGGATGAGGCCCAAGGTGTAGAGTTCCTTTGCCGCGCGGTTTTGCGCCGCGGAGCGCGCCCCGTTGTCCGTCGCGGCGTCGTTGATGTTCGAGTGGAGTTCCTTCATCAACGCCGTCCTGCTCCGGTCAAGGTTTCGGCGGGCGCTGTCGTTGACGGGGTCGATTTCAAGGATGATCAGCCAGTACCGGGCGGCGGTGATCAAATCCCCGCTTTCTTGGCTCGCCAGGGCTTGCCTTGTCCAAGCGGCCACGGGAGCCAGGAGGAAATCGTGCCCTTTTTCGCGAGAAATTTTCAATTGTTCGAGAGCCTTTTGGTGGTAAGGGTTCAGGTTCAATACGGCGTCGAAAAACGCGCTGGCCTTCGCGAACTGTCGGGCGGCGAGCGCTTGCTCGCCGCTCGCGATCAGGCGGGAGACTTCGGCCTCGCGGCGCGATCGTTCCAGGTGACGCTTCGCATGTTCGAGAAGCGCGGCGAGGTGTTTGTCGTCGGGCGAAATCTCCAGCGCGTGATTCCAATGGTCCACCGCCGCGCGCCAGTCCGAGCGGCAAAACGCCAGATAGCCCTGGATCTTTTGAATTTGAGCCGCGAGGGCATCTGCGTTTTTCGCGGCGTTTTTCTCGACGTGGGCGCAAATCGATTTAACGTAATGTTTGATCAAAAGGCTTTCCGAATCGTCGCCGAGGGTGACGTCGACGACGATGTCTATCCCTCGGCAGGCTTCGAGCAATGAGTTCGGATTCTGAAGCTCGCTTTCTTTGTAGGCGATCTTCAGCTCTTCCAGGGTCTGCGCGGCCTTGAGGCGGCGGCGCTGCAGAACTTCCTGGGCGCGTCTCACGATGGCCTGGAGTTCGGCGGGATTAAGGGGGCGGTTCAGGGACGATTGCGCGAGACGTTGCTCGGTCAAGGAGATGTAGTTTCGAATCTCGGGGTTGCTCGGCGAAAGAAGGAGGGCGTGCGTGAAGCGGTCCATCGCGACGCCGAAATTGCGGGATTCGTAAGCTTTGATGCCTTCCGCCAGATTTACGTCAACCGCATCGAACGGAGCGCAAATTGCGCGAGGCAGGAGGGTCGCGAGCAATCCGACGGACAACAGGAAGGCTCTAAACACGTTATTCCTTCAGTTGGTTCAGCTGGTTCTGAAGCTTTTCATTGGCTTCTTTAATGCGCAAGAGCGCTCGGCTGTGGCGCGGCTCGAGGGACAAAACCTTGCTGAATTCGACGATCGCCTTGGCGTAATCCTCGGCGCGAAGGAACTCCATGCCGGCGCGATAGTAGTTTTCCGCCACGCTCCCGAACCGATAGCTGATGCCGATGTGATGAGCGTTGTCCAAACGCCCGTAGTCGGAGAATGCGTAGTCGATTTGGACGTCGCGGACCTTGACGGCGAAGCCGAATGCCAGGCCGGTGCCCAAATCATAGGCGGTGTTGTAGCCCATGCGCAACGCGACGGAATCCTTGATCCAGTATTCGGCCCCGATTTTTTCAGTCAGCGCCGAGTCGTCGCTGTGCGTCAAGTCGAGAGCGATGGTGAGTCCCTCGAAATAAGGGCGCACGGAGGCGCCAAATACGTACTCTCGCGGCAATGGCGATCGGCCCGACTCGAATTTGGCGGCGGGTCCGAGATTTTTCGCGGAGAAGGCCAGGTTGGCTCCCGTCGGCCAACCCGCAAAAGTCGGTTGATAAAGAATCCCGGCATCCAGCGCGGGGACGCTGGTGGAAACGTTGTCCAGCTTTTCCTGTAGGTATTTCAGGTTGGTGCCCGCCCACATGTTGTCGATGACCTCGCGTCCGTAGGACAGCGTCAGCATGCGGTCAAAGGCGCCGAGGCTGCTTGTTTGAGCCCCGCCGCGGTCATATCCCTGAATGGTGCCGTAATCAATGTTCAGGAAACTGCTGGCGAAGGTTCCGTAGTCCTCGCTGGGGCGCGCATAACCCAAATATTGGTAGTTGACGTCTTGTAGCCAAACGGCATGCATCAGGCTTACTTCTTGCCGCCATAGCCGCCCCAGCGCGGCGGGATTTTGAACGGACCCGAACAAATCGTCGGCCACGGCCGCTCCGGAGCCGCCCATCGCCGTTTGACGGGGCCCGACGTCCAGGGAAAGGAAATCGAATGACGTCGCTCCCACTCCGCCCGCGTAAGCGGGAGTCCAGGCGAGGAGAGCCGTCAGGACGAGGCAAGGTTTCATGTTAGCGGATGATGATCAGTTTCCCCTTCTTGCGGTCGGTCTGGCTTTCGATCAAGTAAAAATAAACGCCGCTGGCGATGTCGGCGCCGTCCGAATTTCGGACGTCCCAGTCCAAAGCGCCGGTGCCGTCGTTGACGTCCAGCTTGCGCACGAGTTTTCCGCTGACGGTGAATATTCGAATCGTGGCGGCTTGCGCGAGATTCGTGAAAGTGATGCGGGAGTCGCCTCGCGAGGGCCGGAACGGCACGGGATAGGCGTACGCTGTTGACAAATCCAAGTCAACTTGGCCCATCAGCGTGAACACGCTGAAGTGGGGCGTCGGAGCCGAGACCGAATTGTCGATCATGTTGACGCGCGAGCCGGGAAGTTTGACCCACAGGTTGTCGCGCTCGTTGAGCATGTAAATCGCCAGGGTTTTCGCGCGGATCGGCATGCCCGCGGCGTCGACGATTCCGCCGTTGTGCGAAAAACGGAACGTGATTTCGGCCGACTTGTTCAAGACGCCGCCGATGCTTTGGTTCAGGCCGTCGAAGATGTTGATTTCGACGAGCTTATTGTCCACGATTCCCGACAACGACGCGTCGGAAACGGCTTTCGTGTTCGCCTGCGCGATTTTATCGGGCAAATTGGGCGACGAAATCGGCGCGGCGATGGGGTCGGCATTGATCGAGACCGCGAAATCAGAATTAAGCGTGGACGGCGCGATAAGGAGGGTGACGGCGTTGTTGACTCCGCCCGTGGCGAGCGCGTTTTGAGTGTGGGAGAAAAGCTGCGTGAACGCGGGGCCCGCGTTGATATAGCCGGTGCCGACCCCGTCGCCGTTGATCGCTTGGACGCGGACATAATAGGACGTCGCGGCGGACAGGCCCGAGAAGGTCGTTGCCAGCGCCGTCGTTTGGGCCGTCGCGGTAATGACGGTAAATGTTGGATCGGCCGAAATTTCGGCTTTGAAGAGGGTTCCGGCCGGGTTGGCTCCGCCCGCCCAGTTTATCGAAACAGCCGTCGCCGTCGTTCCCGCGATATTGAGCGACGACGGATTGTCGGCCAGCGTATAGTTGGTCAAGCCCGACGAGCGACCCGTTCCTCCGGCGTTGAACGCCTCCGCAAAATAACTTCCGTAGGGCGTATTCGGCGCCAAGCTCACTTGATCCCAGTAAGTCGTATTGACGGCAAGGTCGCCGGAAACGATCCCGCCGGTGCCGGTCACGACGCGAAAGCCGGTTTCATCGGAGGAATTGTCGATCCAGCGCCAAGTGATCGAATTCAGCGTCGGTGATGCCGTCAATCCGGAGGGCGCGGCAGGGCTGGGACCCGAATTCGTCATCGTCGAGGTCGTCGCCGCGTAGGCGGAGGAAACGAGATCGCCGTTCTGGGCGTTGACGCGGAGGTAGTAAGTCGTCGCCGGACTCAAGCCTGGAAAAGACGTGCCCAGTGCGACGGATTGGGTGGACTGGACTATAATGGAGAAAGCGGGATCGGTCGAGAGTTGGCTTGTGAAGGAGGTTCCGGCGGGATTGCCTCCGGAAGGCCATGCTGCCGCGATCGATCCGGTGGAAACCGCGATGATGCTGGGCGCGCCTGGGACGAGCGCCAATGTGTGGACCGTAACGGGCGCGGACGTCGACACGCCGGCGCCATTGAAAGCGACGACCGCCAGCGGTCCGACCCTCCAATTTGGCGTCAGGCTGGACTGAAGCCAGGTCGTTGTGTTCGAGGGAAGATCTCCGGAAATATTGAACCCTGTCGTCGCGACGACGACGCGAAATCCGGCCTCGGTGGTCGAGTTATCGATCCAGAACCAGGAAACGGAATACGTCGAGGGGGAGGCGGTAAAACCGGAAGGAGCGACGGGGCCGGCCGCGCGCGCCGGCCTCGCGGCGGCGACGGCCAGAACGGTAAACGCGAGCGCTTTCCAGGCGCTTCGTCGGGCGGTCGCGGGCCGTCGATGGTCGAGAAAGGGCATCACTCTGAGTATAGGGCGAATCTTCCGTTGTTAAATGAAGGAAAAGTGAAAATACAGTGAAATCATTTCTAAAGGGTCGTCGCCAAATAACGCAGCGGAAGCGCTAGACTTACGTGATGGGCGGCATGCTGAGGGTTTTTCATGGTCCGTTCGAGGCGCTCGAGACTGCGTTCAGTGCTCACGTCGGCGAGCTGCTGCCCGCGCCGGGAGGTTCCCCGGTGCTGGTCGTCGCCCCTTCGCGCATACTCGCCGATCGGCTTGAGCGGTTGCTGGCCGTCGAGAAAGGCCTGTCGTTGATCGGCGTTCATTTCCACACGTTTCACAGTCTGGCGGCGACTGTCGTCGAGGAGGACGGCGTCGGCGAGGGAGTCCTGATCTCCGACCCGAGTTTTCACGATGCGGTCGTTGATCAAGTTCTCGACGAGACTCCCGCGTTGGGGATCGCCCGAACTTTGAGGTCGCGGGCGCTGGCGGCCGCTGTGCGGTCCAGCCTGCGCGACTTGGTCGACGCCGGAGTAGATCCCCACTTCGTGGCGGATAACTTCGGCGACGAACTCTTGCCCGAAGCGTCGCAGCGCGAACGGTTGATTGAGCTGCTGTCGCTGCTCGCGGGATACCGTCGCAAACTCGCCCATCTTAATATCCTGCCGACGACCGCGGTGACCGAGCGCGCCGCCCAGCTCGCGCCGCGTTCGGCATGGCTGGCGCAGTTCGCGAAGGTTCTCTACTACGGCTTTTACGACTTAACCGGCCTACAGGCAGACGTCTTCGAGGCGGTGACATCGTCGCGGCCTTCTCGTTTTTATTTTCCCTATCGCAAAGGTCATCCCGCTTACCGTTTCGCCGACGAATTTTTCGAGGTGAAGCTGGCGTCGCGGGGTCCCATCGCACTTCCCCGTTCGCCGCAAGCCGCGTCCGCCCTCGGTGGGGCCGTCGACGCCTTGTTCGATCCCTCCGCCGCCCAGACGAAAGTCGATCCCAATCGAGTGCGCGTCGTGTCGGCGTCGGGTGCGCGCGATGAGGCCTGGGCGGCGGCCAAGGAGTGCGCCCGTTTCCTGAGGGAGGGCACTCCCGGATCGGAAATCGCGGTCATCGCGCGGACGTTGGAGCCGTATCGCGTGGCGCTGACCGAGGCCTTCGCCGCGGAGGGCCTCCCGCTTGAAGTCTCCGGCGGCGAGCCGATCCTGCGCCACCCATTGGCGAAGGCGTCGCTGGACCTGCTGACGCTCCGTCGCCGCGACTTTCCCGCCAGCATGGTTTCGGACTTGACCGCGTCACCGTACTTCGTCTCGCAGAGCCGCGGGCGGGTCGCGTTGTGGCGCCGTCTCATTTCGGCGCTGGGCGTGCGTGCGGGCTGGCTCCAATGGCAGGGCAAGCTTGAGCCGCGCGCGGGCGGCCCGGTGGAGTTGTATCCGCACCGTGTGCGTGAAGGTTTGCCAGGACTGGCCGTTGCGGTTGAGGATGTGCGCTCCTTATGGGACTTCCTGGACGGCGTGCGCGAAAGCCTGGGCGGACCTGCGGCAGCGTGGTCGCGGCGTGCGGAGACGGCGCGGGCTTTGATCGCCGCGCACCTGGGATTTCCCGCGGACGCATCCTCGGCGGAACGCGATGCGCAACAGGCGGTGGAGGGCGCCTTGGACGAGCTGGCCGTCTTCGACCGTCTCGGCCGAGAGTGCACCTGGGAAGAATTCTTGGACGCCTTTGAGATGAAATTGTCCTCGGCCGCGCGTCCGCTGGCGACCGGGGGACGAGGAATCCGCGCGTTGGACGCGATGGACGCCCGCGGACATCGTTTTGACGCGGTCGTGTTGATTGGGCTTAAGGAAAAATTATTCCCGCGTCCGATCGCCGAGGATCCGATACTTCGAGACGAGGCCCGAAGCGCGTTGAAGCACCCGGGAGGACATTGGATCGCGCGTAAGACGGCGGGCCACGAGGAGGAGCGCCTGTTGTTCGCGTTGACCGTGGACTCAGCGAGGAAGCGGCTCAGTCTGATTTATCCCCGTTCCGATGAGAACGGCCGGCCCGAGGTGCCCTCGATTTATTTGCGCGAGCTCTGCCGCGCCGCGGGCCTCCCGCCTCCGGGTGCGGCCGATGCCTGGCGTGTGCCCCGCCCGCCCGCGGAGCGCCTGGCGGAGCTTGCTGCCATCGAGCGAACGCCGGCCGAATTCGCCTTGCTCTGTGCGCTTCGGGGCGTAGAACCGCCGCGCGTGCTGGAAACGGCGGGCGTACCTGCCGGCGCGCTCCAAGACGGACTGCGGCTCATCGCGCAATTGAACGCCCCGGGACCAGCCGGCGCGCGCGACGGCCTGGTGCCCGCGCCGACCGCGGAAATCGGAGTTTGGAAGTCCTCCGGGCTTTCGCCGACCGCCTTGGACCAGTATGAGACCTGCCCATTCCAATTCTTCGCGTCGCGCGTGCTGGGACTGGGGGAGCATGAAGAGGGCAGCGAGCGTAGCGAGCTGTCCTCCGTCGTGCGCGGATCGGTCTACCACGCGGTGCTCGAGCGGTTTTATCGGACGTTGGCAACGGCCGACCCGACGGTCCACCTCGAAGCGGTGATCCAAGAGATTTTCCGGGAAAACGATTGGCGGGTTCTCGGCTTATACCCGTTGCTTTGGGAAGCCGCCCGCGCCGAGATGAGCGGCCACCTGCGTTCTTTTGTCGTGTGGGACATCGCCCGATTGCGCGCGGCGAACCTGCGCCCAAGATCGCACGAGACTCCGTTGCGTGGCGAGCCAGAGGGAGGTGCTCCCGGCGGCATTCCTTGGCGCGGCGTCGCCGACCGCATCGATTCTGACGAAGTCGGACGGCGCTTCCGCGTGGTCGATTACAAGACGCGCCGCAGCGGTCGTTGGAAAAAGCCCTTGTCGCGGCAGGCGATGGAGGGCTCCTCCCATCAAATCCCTTTCTACGCGGAATTGACGGCTCGCGCTCTGGGGGATGGATGGCATTTCGACGGCGGGGAATTGTTGTTTATCGAGGCTGACGACGACGAGCGCAGTTCCGCGTTGACTCCGGACGATTGGACGAAGGCGCGCGCGCCGTTTCTCGCGGGCGTCTCACGACGCGTGGAGGCGATGTCGGACGGGATCTTTCCGATTCGCCCCGAGGACGGCGAGAGGGGACATTGCTCTTGGTGTGATTTCCCGACGCTCTGCCGCAAATCCCACGGGCCGTCGCGCGCCCGGGCGGCGAGAGCCTTAGGCAATGGGTTTACGGGATAGAGGCGAGTCGCACGGCGGGTTGGCGTTGCCAGAGGGGCGGCTTGCCCTGCACTTGAGCCTGCAAAAGCCGCTCGTAGAATTTCTGGAACTGACCGGGATTAATTTCGGCGGCACGCTTAAAATCCGATAAGGCCCGACCGCGCGCACCTAACGTCTCAAATGCCATTCCGCGTTCAATCAGCGCATAGCCGAAATTCGGCTCGGATTTAAGGGCCAGCGTCGCTTCTTTAATCGCCGCTTCCGGCTGACCTTCTTTTTGACTGGCGTGGGCGACGATCAAATGCGCGTCCGCATTATAGGGGTCTTCGCGTAAGATGGTCTGCGCCTCCGTTTTGGCCCGCGCGACTTCACCCTTATTCATCAGCGACGTCGCCGACTTTGTCCGAACGATGACGACGGCACCGCGGTAAAGTGATTGGTAGTTGTCGGGATCAAGTTGCGCTGCTTGACCCAGGTCTTGAAGACCTCGGGCCATTTGACCTTTTGATTTCCAGAGCGCACGGCCTCTCACCGCCAGGGCGTCGGCGTCCTGCGGATTACCTTCAATCGCCTTATTGGCCCAGGCGATCGCCTCGGGAGCCCGGCCCATCTGCATCATGAGCTGAGCGCGTTGGGAGAGTACCTGCGGCTCATTTCGGCTCAGGGTTACTGCCCGCATTGAGTCCTCGTCGGCCTTGGCCAAATTGCCCGACTCGGCGCGAGCCATTGCGCGGGCATAGTAGAGCGGAGCAAAGTCCTCGGTCTTTCGGATGGCCCTGGTGAGTGTGGCTTCGGCGCGCGCCGGCTCGCCGGCGTCGAGATCCGCGTACGCGGCTGCTAATGACCGCTGGGCTGCGCCAAACATCTTTGATCCGGCGGTGATCTTCGAATTATGCTGGATGTAGCTGCCGTCAGACTCAAGCGTCCACTGCTTACCGAACAGGTTGGAGCTTTGCGACAGAAGACGTGCGATGGCGGGCAGCACCGTCCGGTCGTGATTGACCGTCGCCCACTTGTCTGCCGCGGCCTTTAACTCGGGATCGTTAGGGAACTGGCGGGTGGCATCGCGCAACAGGCTACTGAAACTCGCCGTGTCGCCTTGTTTAAGGGCTTCGTGCATCTCCCTTTTCAACGGCGCCGCGGCGGCTACCGGTTCAGGGAGTGTCTGTGGCAGTGCGGCGGTGTCAGCGGGAGGGGTGGTGGGTTTTGTGACGGGGGTTACAGTAGGGCCGGAGGGGGGAATGAAATCTGATTTTTTCTCTGAACCGTCGTCCTCGTTTGAAAAATCATCATCCTTCTTGTTCGAATTTACTGGGGCGGTATTATTTTGGGCAATTAGCGGCCCATTTGTCGCCAGGAAGAGGACGAGAATTCCTCTCAACATACGTCGAAGTATAGCCCCGGAAGCTGGGGATTTCCAGGGAAAGAAATACTTAATTTCTTGCGGTTATTTGCTCTTTGCCCTTGAGGTTATCGTGGTAGTATTGAACCCAAAAACCGAGAAGTTCTTCATAACCGGCATGAGCATCCGCCCGCTGGATAGGGTCAGAATAATATTGTCCATTTTTTTTACGCGTTATCGCGGCCGATAAGAGAGCCCCATCCATTGACAACAGATATGATCGCAAGATATTTTCAGATTTTGAAAACCGATCAATCAAAATTTTCAGATCACCTGAAAATGAAACAACAGAAAAATATCGATTCCCCTGATTGTCAGGATTACTTCGTGGCTGGTCGATAACAGATATCGAATCGAACGGAGCCTCAATACCTAACGCGACGAGCGTTTCTGGAATATTCCCGTTCTTTTTTGGTTTTGAGGTCGCCACGAGAGTGCGAATAGCGACTTTCCATTCGTCATCTTCTGCGTTTGTTGCCGCGGCAGATTGAGGTGTTGGTGGAGCTTGCGAGATGACGTATTTCTCCGGTTGAAGGCCGGCATCTCGGGCCAGGCCTCCGGCGATACGTATGGCGCCGGACAAAGCTCCGGCTGCGTTCAGTGCACCTGTCGGACCCAGTCCATTTGCTGAGGCGAAGAGAGACACAAGTGACATCCCGACAGCTAGGGAGACGGAGCTCTTATTCATGAGGGGTCCTCGAAACTATACACATATAGCGTAACCTAATTTTAAGGCGCATTGCACGCGGGGGCCTGGGTCTTTGGGGAGCAAACATGATGGCCTAAAGATGGAGGAGGCTCTGGGTCTTTAGGCGGGTTTAAATATGGGAAGCACGAAATAGAAGCGAGAGCCTTCCCCGGGCGAGCTTTCCAGCAGGAGCTCAGATCCGTGCGCTTCGAGAATCATGCGCGATAGGGCCAAGCCGACGCCGAATCCCTTGGCTGTTTTTTTCCCTTGTTCGGTGCGGTAGTATCCGGAAAAAATTTTCTCGCGGTCTTCGGGTGCGACACCGATGCCGGTATCGGTCACGCTAACTTCGACTGTGTCGTTTGGTAACGCGCAAGCCCGCAGCGCTACACTGCCGCCTTCCGGGGTGTACTTGAAGGCGTTCGTCAGGAGGTTGGCCACGACGAGGGGCAGAGCGTCGGGATCTCCAGAAGTCGTCGGAAGATCGCGGGGGAGATCCAGGCTCACATTTTGGTTCTTGCGTTTTCCGATGACGGCCAGCCTTTCCAAGGTACTGCGCAACAGGGGAGAGAGGTCGACGCGTTGGCTTTCTATGCGAAAGTGTCCGGCCTCGAGTCGGCCGAGGTGGAGGAGGTTGGTTGCCATCGCCGAAAGCGCGCGGATGTTCGCCTCAAGCATACCGTGCCAGACCGTGTCGTCAGGGGATTTATCATTTTCTTGAAGCAGGACGTGGGCAGTGTGCATGACGGTCAGGGCGTTGTTGAACTCGTGGCTGACCGCGGAAATCAACTGGGTTTTCAGCCGGCTGCCGTCTCTTTCCCGTTCGAATTGCGCGTTGAGCGAGCCAGCCATTCGCCGCATCGTCTTTAGCAGTTCGCGAATTTCAGCAGGCATATTACCCTGCTCATCGGGCCACGGCTCACCTAAGTGCCATTGAGAAGCCTGAATCCCCAAGCGCAGGATCGGAGACAAAATGATACGGGATACGGCCGCCGACAGGGCCAGTGCCCCGAGGACGCCGATGAAAAGAACGAAGCCCAACGTGGCCAGGGTGGCCGAACGCGCCGCGCGACGCTGCACGTCCAAGCGATCGAGTCCAATCCGACCGAAACGGGAGAGGCGTTCCATCAGCGAGTCGACTTCGTCCTTGGCCAGCGCCAGCTCTACCGTTTCCGCCCTCGTCATCGTTCCCGAGCGCGCGCGTCGCAGGGCGTTTTCTTGGACGGCGATGTAGCGGTCGAAAGCCTCTCCCACTTGTCGCCATCCTTCGATTTCCGTGGGATCAGAGAGACTCGCCGAGAATTTCGCGTGTTCGGTCTTGAATTCCGCGATCGCGTTTCGCCGGCGCTTGAGCCAATCCTGCTTAAGTGTCAATAGGAAATCACCGGCATAGATGTCGATCTGCCGGATCAAGGTTCTTTGCGCCGGCATCGCCAACGCCAATTGGTGTTCCTCGCGGAAAGTCTCCTCGAGGCGGTTTTCCTCCCGGCTGCCGGCCCAATAGGCGGCCCCGGAGAGCAGGACGAAGACGAGCAGCACTAGGCTAAGGAGAAGAGTCAGCCGGGAACGCAGCGACCAATTGCGCATAAGCACATGGTGCGATTTCCGCCGGCCGTCGGACAAGAACTATAATTATGTCCGTGGAAGCGTCCGACAAGGAGCATCGCGATCGCGCGCGCTTTCGCCTTGAGGCCAACGTGGTCGTCGAGGCGGGGGCGGGGACCGGCAAGACGACGCTGCTGACCGACCGTATCCTCTTCCTCGTCCTCGGTTGGGACCATCCGGAGCCGATCCACATCGAGCGCGTCGTGGCGCTGACCTTTACGGAAAAGGCCGCCGGCGAGATCAAGCTGCGGCTGTCCGACCGCCTCTCGGAAATCGCGACGTCGCTGTCCGGGGGAACCGCGCCTGATGCTGAACGCGCGCAACGCACGATCGCCGAGTTGCGCGACCATTTCGGAAAGTCGGACGAGGAGATCGGCGTGCGCGCGCGCGCCGCCCTCGAAGACCTCGACAAGGCCCCGATCGGCACTATTCATTCGTTCTGCGCCCAACTTTTGCGGCTATACCCGCTAGAGTCCGGAGTGGATCCGTCGTTTCGTGTGGATGATGGCGAGGCGTTCGAGGAGCTGTTTTCCGCGCAGTGGGCGAAGTGGCTCGACGCGGAATTGGGCGAGAAGCCGCCGCGGCGCGACGCGTGGCTTGAGTTGCTGAGCTTCGTCGATCTCGAGGAGCTCGAGCAGTTGGGGCGCAATCTCTGCTCGGAGGCAGTGGATCTGGCGACTCTCGACAAACCCGATCCTGACTGCGCCGCCGCCCTTCGCCGGCTGGCGGAGCGCGCGTCGTCCATCCCACAGGGAAGACCCAAGCCACGAAGCAAGATTCTCGAGGCGATCGCCGCAGCGGTTGCGCGCCTAAACGCCGCCGCGGATGCCGCCACATCCTCGCAGCCGCCTTTGGACGCGACCGAGCCCCCACCGCCGCGGGAGGCCGCATGGCCAAAAAATTGGGAAGGAGAAGACGCCGCCGCCGCGCTCGCCGATTACGAGCGCGCGCTGGCGGTGGCTAAAATAAGCGGTCCCCGCGGCGAGGCGGTGACCCGCCGCGCCGCGCGTCTGCTGCGCCCCTTCGCGCAGAATTTCTCGCGCGATTTCGCGCGGCGCGGCTGGGTCTCCTTTGACGGGCTTTTACGCCGCGCGCGAGACTTAGTCCGCGATCAACCGCAAGTCCGAGAAGAGGTTAAGCGCCGGTTTTCGACCCTGCTCGTCGATGAGTTTCAGGACACCGATCCCCTTCAAGGAGAGCTGTTGATGTACTTGGTCGAAAAGCCGGGCGGCGGCGCGCGCTCATGGAGAGAGATCGAACCTGCCCCGGGGCGCGTGTTCGTCGTCGGAGACCCGAAACAGTCGATCTATCGTTTTCGGGGGGCCGATATCGCGGCTTATGAAGGATTTATCGACCGACTGAGACTATCGGGAGCCCTGTCGTGCGACTTGACGGTCAACTTCCGTTCGGTGCCCGGCGTGGTGGAGCCCGTGAATGCGGTGTTTGCCAAGGCGATGACGGCCGAGCCCGGAGCCCAGCCGCAGTACAAGGCGATCACCGCCGCGCGCCCACCAGGCGGGAAAGATCCCGCGGTGCAAGCGATTGCCGTGACGGACGGCGCAGGGACGGCTGACGCGGCGGCCATTCAGCGGGCCGAAGCCGCGTGGATCGCCCACTGGCTGCAACAGCACGCCCACGTCCCAGGCGCGCCGGCAGAGGGACGCCGCGCGCTCAAGGACTGCGCCGTTCTGATCCGCTCGTCGACATTCTTGCCGGCCCTATTAGATGCGTTCAAGGCCGCCGACATTCCCTACGCGGTGGAGATCGAGCGTTTTTTTTACGAAGCGCCGGAGGTCTCGGATTTTTTGAATCTCCTGCGCGTGCTACACGATTCCGGAGACCGAATCGCTTTTTCCGGTCTGCTGCGCTCGCCGCTCGTCGCCCTGACCGATAAAGGACTGCTCGCCTTGGCGCGCGCCCAAGCGCTGCGCTATGACCGCGATCCGCCGGCGGGAATATTAACCGAAGACGAGCGCAAGCGGGTCGGGGCCTTCTCGGCGACCTTGCGCCGTCTGCGTTCAAAGGCGGGGCGCGTTGCCTTGGGCGATCTCGTGACCCAGGCGCTCGAGGAGACCAACTTCGTCCCCTTCGCGGCGCGGGCCTACCACGGCCAGCAGACAGTGTCGAATATTTGGAAATTACGGCGTCTTGCGGCGGAAGCTTCCGATCGCCGGGGTGCGACACTCAAGGAATTCGCGGCACGGGTCCGTGACGCCGCGCGCGAGTCCCGTCGCGAAGGGGAAAGCCCTCTGGCCGACGACAACCTGGAGGCGGTCCGCATCCTGACGATACATAAGTCGAAGGGACTCGAATATCCGGTGGTCTTCGCCGCCAATTTATCCGGCAAACCCGGCGGAGCGCAGAATAAGCCTGCAACTAGGCCAGACCGGACGGGACATCTCCCGTTGCGCGTCGGTTCATTTGCGTCGGCCGTGATGGCGTTGGCCGATGTGCGCGAAAAAGAGATGGAACGGCGCGAGTCCGTCCGACTTCTATACGTGGCGATGACGCGCGCCCGGGAGCAGCTTTTTTTACTGGGGGGAGAAAAGCCGGCCGGGGGCTCGCTTGCCTCGCATCTGGACAGCGCAGGAGCATGGCCCGGCGATGGACGCGCGGGAATATTGCCGACGGTTTACCTCGACGTCGCCACCGTCGAGCCCCCCGCACGCTCCGGATCAGCCGTCGAGCCGCTCGCCACCGCGGAGGCCGCCGCCGCCATCGCCGGATGGGCGGGCCGAGAGGTCTGGCGCGAGGCCGCGCGCGCTCCGCGCACGATCTCGGCCACATCGAGGGCGGGGGAAACCCTTGAACCGGATGTCCGTCCCGGCCGTGCGACTTTGGCCGGCGCTGAGATCGGCCAAATCTGCCACCGGGTTTTGCAAATGTGGGATTTCCGCAGCGGAGGCGACTTGTCGCGTTCGGTGACCGTCGCACGCGCGTTGCTCGAGCGGCGATCTCCCGGTTCGCTGTGGGATCTCGCCGAATCAGAAGCCCGGCTGGTTTTGGAGGGATTCCTCGCGTCGCCCGCCGCGCGCGCCCTCGGCGAATCAGAAATAGTGGCGCGCGAAATTCCGTTCGCTTATGCCGACGGCCCCAGTGTCGTGCGCGGCTTCATCGACATGATTTATCGCGCGAATGGACAGATCACCGTCATCGATTTCAAAAGCGAACACGTCGACGAGTCCTCGGCCCGAAAAGTTCGCGCCAGTTACGCCAAGCAAGGCGCCATTTACGCCGAGGCGGTAAAACGCGCATGGGGCGGCGCGCCCGAATTCCGAATCCTGTTCCTCCGCCGACCCGAGCTATAAATTCCGCCGAAGCGCTCGTTGGCGGCGCGCGGTTTATATCCCGTCGGGACCGCGGCGGACCGCCGCTTAGCCACGCT
>JANPGH010000088.1:0-10301 GCA_031423795.1 Elusimicrobiota bacterium
CATCCGGCTCACGGTCCCTGACCACCCCCCCCCCGTGCGAAATTAAGGAACCCCTTTTACACTATCTGACTCTCGCACCCCCTAAGAAGTGAATGTGCGAAAGGCGAGGAGGCTTACTGCATGAAGAAGGCGCTCCGCCGCATTGTCTCGAAGTTTTCCGTTAAATCTGTCGCACCCACCCGAAGAATCTCCCTTAAAAGAAACCCCCCTGCTGAAATCAGTCCAGCCGAAGTCGCCCACCTTGAACAAATTTCCCGACGCTACGAGGAAGCGGAGCGGGCTTGGCTGCGAATGACCGCCCCTCCTGACGGAGATGAAACCTGGAACCAGGTCGAGGAACATCTTGTGGCCAACACGGCCCAGGATCAAGATCGGCGCTGGAAATTCTTCTCGAAATAAGCGTCCGCCACGCGAAGCCTCCACCCCTCGGTCCTTAAGCCCGAGGGGTGGTCTCTTTTCTATATAATCCTCGGATGCGCCAATCGCGCCGCACCAACTTCATCATCGTCGCTTCCCTGCTTCTGATCGCTGTCGTGTTCGCCGTTTACGTCACGTTGGTGATGAAATGGATCGCGTTTCCGAAAACACCGGCGTCGTCCTTGACCGCGGACGCGAAAGTCGCGGCCGAAGCGGCACTCGAGCGAGCGCGCCTTGGCTACCGTGATCAGTTCCTGGACCCACGCGCGCATCTGCGTCTTTCCGAAGCTCTATGGAAGTCCGGCCGTCAGATCGATTCATTCTATGTGCAGTACGCCGCGCGGCAATTGTTTTCCGCTGAAGAATTCCGCCAAGCCCACGCGGATATCGTGGTTCGCATAGGTGGTCCGGCGGCCGCGGTACGCGCGCGCCTTAAAGGGTTGGTAGACCCCGCGACGACGGTTCCCGTGTATGCGGAAGTCGCGCGCGACTACCCAAGCACTCCGGAAGGCCGCGACTCTCTGGAGCAGTTGTCGGTTTTGGCGATGGGCCCAGAGGGCAGCGATCCGGCGCGCTTGGCCCGCACAGCTCTCGAAGAGCTGTACCGGGCCGATCCGAAAAATCCGGAAAAACTGGCGGCACTCGCCGGTGCTGCTTTCGGTCGCGGCGACGACCAGCAGGCGTTCGCCCTCGCCGAAGAGGCTTTGGACAAAAACCCCGGTCACGCCGGCGCCGCGCGGATCCAAGGAATGTTGGCGCTCAAAAGCCGTGATCACGCCGCGGCCTTGAAATGGCTGACCGCGGCGTGGGACCGCAATCCCGACGACCTGTATGCTGCCGCCAAGATCGCCCAGATTTACGACAAGGCGCGAGGCGACGCTGAGAGCGCGTTGCCCTACTATCTGGCCCTTTACCGCCAAAATCCTGATTACATTGACGAGCAGACGGCGGAAAATCGCATCCGTGAAACCCTAGATCACCGCCGCGAAATTCTGCTCAAAGGGGCGTCGGTCGAAGCCCTGGGCGGAAGATTCAAGCTTTCCGACGCGTCCTTGCGGGCGCAAGCCTGCGTGCGCGCCGCGGCGTATAAAGACCCGCGCTGGATAGACGCGCTCGGGGATTTGCTTGACGATGATGCGGAAATCGTGCGCCGCAATGCGGATTTCGCCTTATATGAAATCGCCAAGGCTAATCCCGAAGCAGTCCGCGCACGGCGCGATTCGTGGCTTTCGAGCGACAAGCCTCTCGTGCGAATCCGGGCGTTGAACCTGTTCGCCGATCTCGACGGCAAAAATTTTCTGCCGGCCGTCCTCGCCGCACTGCATGACCCCGTCCCCGCTGTGCGCGCTCTGGCGAAAATCATGGTTCTGGATCATTACTACGTCGAAAATCCACAGGCCGCGAGAGCGAAAGCGCGTTATCTTGCCCAAGAGAAAGATCCGGACGCGCGCGCGCTTCTCAAGCGATTCCCTCCGACGCGAAGATGACCGTTTTCATCGACACCCACGCTCATCTCGGCGACGCTCAATTCGACCTTGACCGCGACGCGGTCCTCTCGCGCAGCGCCGCCGTCGGCATTGAACGTCTTATTGAAATCGCCGATGACCCCAGCGAGTGGGAGCGGGCGATCGCCTTATCGCGCGCGCAACCCTCGCGAATCCGGTGTTCGCTCGGTCTACATCCGTACCATGCGGACCGTTTCGACGATGGCTTTGTTGCGCGCCTCAAAGAAGCTCTCGCCGCCGCTCCCGAGGCCGTCGCCATTGGCGAAATCGGCCTCGACTACGCAAAGTCTCGGATTCCCGCGGACGTCCAACGCCGCGCCTTTGGCGCGCTGGCCGAGGCCGGACGCGATTGGAACGTACCGCTTGTCATCCACTGCCGCGACGCTTTTGGCGACATGCTGCCGATGCTGCGCGAGCGCTTCACCACAGCGCCGACCGGTCGTAGGTTTTGGGGCGTCATCCATTGCTTCACCGGGACCGCCACCGAAGCGGTGGCTTGCTCGGCGCTCGGCTTCGCCCTCGGGGCGGACGGGCCGGTCACCTACAAGAAGAATGACGCACTTCGCGAAGCGTTCCGCCAAGCAGGTCCCGGCGTGACCGTTCTCGAGACTGACTCTCCTTATTTGCCCCCACAAAGCTCGCGCGGAAAACGCAACGAGCCGAGCGCGCTCCCCGAAATCGCCGCGAAGCTAGCGGAGGTCTGGTCCCTTTCGATCGATGAGGTCGCAGACCGCACCAACGCCAATGCCGCGGCCCTCTTCGGCTGGGCTTAACGGTACCCGCGGGCCTGCAGCTCGAAGAGGTGGGAGTAGGTGCCGCCGAGCGCCACAAGTTCATCGTGCGTTCCCAGTTCCGCGACGCGCCCGCCTTTGAGAACAAGAATGCGGTCGGCCATGCGCACGGTGCTGAAGCGATGCGAGACGAGCAAGGCGGTCTTGCCTTCGGCGAGGCTCTTGAAGCGCTCGAACACCGCGGCTTCGGCTTGCGCGTCGAGTGCCGAGGTCGGTTCATCGAGTATCAGGACGTCGCCGTCGCGCATAAAGGCGCGGCTCAACGCGACTTTTTGCCATTGTCCGCCGGATAAATCCCGCCCGTCCTCGAACCAGCGGCCGAGCCGCGTATCGTAACCGCCCGCTAGCGCGCGCGACCTCGTCTGCCCCGCCCCGATGCGCGGCCGCCTCGATGGCGGCTCGGTCGCCCATTTTTTCGACGGCCCCAAGGCCCACGTTCTCAGCCAACGTGCGCTGGTAGCGGACAAAGTCCTGGAAAATGGCGCCGATGCGGCGATGCAATTCTTCCAACGGATAATGGCGCAGATCCACGCCATTGAGCAGAACGCGGCCTTTATCGGGCTCGTAAAGTCTGGTTAGCAACTTGATCAGCGTGGTCTTACCCGCGCCGTTCTCGCCGACGATGGCCAATTTTTCACCAGGCCGTATACGCAGCGAGAAATTTTCCAAGACCGGGCGCTCACCGTTTGGATAGCGAAAACTGACGTCCTCGAATTCGATGCCGCGGGAGCGATCTTCCGGTGGCCGAGGCCCCGGCAAGGAGGCGGCGGCTTTCGGCTCTAGATTGAGGAAATCGAACAGATTTTTAAGAAAAAGTCCGTTTTCAAACAGCCGTCCAACATTATCGAGCAGTCCTTGGAACGCGCCTTGGCTTTGACTGAACAAGGTGAGGTAAAAAGTCATTGCACCGAGCGTCAAGCCGCCGCCGATTGTTTTCGCGATCACCCAAACCCACGCTCCGTAATAGGCGAGGATGGATAATGTCGCCCACAGCGCGCCATATAGAGAGCGGGCGCGCGCCAATGCGGCGTCCTCGCTGAACGCGCGGCGGAATGTTTCCGCGTGCAATCGCATGAGGGGCTCACCTAAACCGAAAAGCTTGACCTCCTTTACGGCTTCGTCCATCGTCAGCAGCTGCTCGATGTAATTCAGTTCGCGGGTCTCCGGAGCTCGCCAAGTCTGCAATCTGAATTCAAGACGACTGTAGCGCGTCTGCACAATGAACGCGGGTATGCCCGCCGCGCACAGGGCCAGCGCGACCCAGGGGTTGAACACAAGCAAAATCGTCAAAAACGAGGCCAGTGACAATGCGTTCTGCAGCGCATAGAAACCGTTGTCGACGACGGCCATCGCGCGATACTCCGATTGGCGCCGCGCATTCTGGAGCTTGTCGTAAAAAGCCGGGTCCTCAAACCAGCGCATGTCGAGCGTCAACGCCTTGCGCACGATGCTTCCAGTGACGAGATAGCCGAGGCGCAAATCGATCAGCCCGCGAGCCAGGGACCGGCCGCGGCCCGTGATCTCCCGCGCGACGACCAGCCCAAAGGCGAAGATCACGTACGGTGCGACCGAGCGCACTCCGCCTTCAGGCGACAAACCGCTTTTGATCGCGGTGACAACGCCGTCGAGTATCATTTTCGCAGCCCAAGCCTGAGCCGCCGGCACTGCCGCGTCTACGAGCGTGACCGCTCCAAAAACGGTCGTCTCGATTGGCGCCGATTCCCAAAGGAGGCCAAACGCACGCGGGACGTTATCGAGTGCCTCGCGCGCCTCCTTCCAGCGCTCGCGCCAAGATGCGGCCTCGAACGGCTTCGGGGGACGCTGGCTCAGATGCTCGAAATGAAAACGTTCTTCACTTCGGTATACAGGTCGAGCGCCTTGAGACCAAGCTCGCGGCCGATACCAGAGGATTTGTAGCCGCCGAACGGGGCTTCAAGGTGGACGCTGGAGCTGGAATTGACTGAAAGGACGCCGGTTTTGACCGCGCGGGCTACCCGGAGAACGCGGCCGACGTCGCGGGTCCATAGGGAGCCGGATAGACCGTAATCGGAATCATTGGCCAGGCGCACGGCTTCCTCCTCGTCCTTGAATGGCAGGATGGCAACGACGGGGCCAAAAATTTCCTCGCGTGCGATTTTCATCTCAGGTCCCACTTCGGAAAATACCGTCGGAGTGAGGTAGAAGCCTTTGGCGAGTGCGCCGCCGGGGCGCGCGCCGCCGTACAAACGCCTGGCGCCTTCGCGCGTGCCGGAATCGACGTAGCCGCTCACGCGCTCACGTTGGCGGCTTGAGATCAAAGGCCCTAGTTGCGTGCCCTTTTTTTCCGGATGGCCAACGACGATTTTTTTCGTGCGTGCGACGAAAGCCGCGACGAATTTATCGTACACCTTGCGATGAACCAGGACGCGCGACCGAGCGCAGCAGTCCTGGCCGGTGTTCCCAAACACGGACCAGACGGATTTCTCGACGGCCAGGTCCAGGTCCGCGTCGTCGAAAATAATGTTCGGAGACTTCCCCCCCAATTCGAGTGAGACGCGCTTCATCGTATCGGCCGCGGATTTCATGATGGACGTACCGGTCGCCGTCGAACCGGTGAACGAAATCTTGCGTACGAGCGGGTGCGCGACTAGCGCTGAGCCGCAGCCGGGGCCGGGTCCTGGCACGACGTTCACCACGCCGTCGGGCATTCCCGCTTCTGAAAAAAGTTGCGCCAAGCGCAGTGCGGTCAACGGCGTTTCCGGCGCCGGCTTTAAAATTACGGTGTTGCCGCAAGCCAGCGCGGGGCCAAGCTTCCAGGTCGCGATGACCAAAGGGAAATTCCAAGGCACGATCAGTCCGCACACGCCGACGGGTTCGCGCAATGTAAAGTCGAGTCCGGCGGGACCGACCGGTATGGTTTCTCCGAAATGTTTATCCGCCGCGCCGGCATAATAGTCGAAAACGTCGGCCGCCAGGCCGATCTCGTCGTGAGAATCGGCCAACGGCTTGCCCACGTTACGCGTCTCAAGAAGCGCGAGTTCATTCGAATTCTTGCGGATTAGGCGCGCGACGTCGCGCAAAATTTTTCCGCGGGCGCGGGCGCTAAACTTTCCCCACGGGCCCTCGGCCGAGCGAACCGCCGCGCGCACTGCTTTGTCCACGTCAGGCGCGCCGCCCTCGGCGACTTTGGCCAGGCATTTTCCATCGGCAGGGTTAAGGACCTCATACGTCCGGCCGGATGAAGCGGAAGCGGCCTTGCCGTCGATCCAAAGTAAGGTGAGCATGCGCCCCTCCGGGGACCTAGAAATAGTTCGAGGTGATGCCGCCGTCGACGACCAGCGCGGTGCCGTTCGTCCAGGATGACTCGTCACTGGCCAGGTACAGCGCGGTATTGACGATGTCCTCGGACTTGCCGAAGCGGCCCATCGGAATGCGATTGAGGCGCTTGGCCTTTTCGGTGGGTTCCTTCAAAAGCCATGCCGACAACAACGGCGTTTCGATCGGACCGGGGCAAATCGCGTTGGAGCGGATTTTTCTGGGGCCGAACTGAACCGCCAATGATTTCGTGAGCGCGATCACGGCCCCTTTCGAGGCAGTGTAGGCGTCTTGGGGAACGGTGCAGCCGACGAGTGCCACGAATGAAGCCACGTTGATCACCGACCCCCCGCCCGCGGCGAGAAGCTCCGGGATGCCGTGCTTGCAGACGAGATAGACGCCCTTCACGTTCACCGCCAAGACCTGGTCCCATACGGCTTCTTCTGTGTCGACAACGGAATGGTCGGCAGACGGGAAAATGCCCGCATTGTTGTAAAGCACGTCGATCTTTCCGTAAGCCTTGACCCCAGCTTTGACGACTTCGCGCACGTCCGCTTCTTTAGACACGTCCGCCTTCGCGGCAAGCGCACGTCCGCCGGCGGCCTCTGCCATTGCGACGGTCTCTCGTACGGCGTCCAAATTCATATCGCACGCGACGACCTGTGCGCCTTCCTGGGCGAATTTCACACAGGCGGCGCGCCCCATCCCCGAGCCCGCGCCCGTGATCAGGCAGACTTTGCCGGAAAGGCGGCCGCTCACCCGAGCACTTCGAAGCCGGCCTTTTTCACCGCTTCATTCAGGCGGGTTGCGACCAAGTCCGTGTCTAGGCCCAGGTCCGTCGTGACGGTCAGCCCGCGAACCACCCGCTTGCGGCCTTGGATTTTGCCGACGAGATACTGGATATCCTTGGCCGCGCGTTTGACGTTGGTCACGCCGCCGTCCTTGGCGAACCAGCCAATGGCCATCGTGTTGCTTTTTCGGCTGGGCATTAGCTTTACGGTGATGGCGGTTTCCGTCACGAACAAATCGCCGACTTCGTACTCGGTGTCAGACATGTCAGCCATAAAATCTCCCTCTCGGCGAATGTTCACTTTACCGCATGGGGCGCTACGCTGTCAACGCGCGAAAGATTGCTGGACCAACCAGCCCCGTTCGCGACCTCTTTTCACGAGCTCCGGGTCCGAATCAAAAATAACCCGCAGACCGTCGCCATAATTTAAAACTTCGAAATCGGCATTGTCGCGCCCAACCACCAGATCCGCGGCACGGCCCAGGGCAGATTGGACGATTTCCGTCTTGCCGCCCCGTGTGGGCACGGGCTTCAATACGTTTGCGCCCATCCGCGGCCCATCTGTGGAGTTGTGAATGCCGTACGTGCGCGAAGGATCCAGGCCATAGTCCACCGCAGACGCCAGTAATACGGGTTGGGGGATGTCATCGATTACCCAGACGTCAAATCCTGCGGACCGTAATTTCTTGGCGAGATCTCGGATTTCTGGAATCACACGCAGTCCCCGCCGCACACGCAGCGCAGACGCATCGCCGAGTTCACGTGGAATCGACTCGAAGGGCTCGGAGCGTTTTTTCTCGTCCGCCAATACCGTCTTGGCAAAATCTTGGGCCTCTTCATCGCGCCAGCCCGCCCACAGTCGGGCGAGATACGAACGACATTCCTTGCGGCCAACGCCGCGGCACAGATCAATGTAGCTCGATAACATTCCTTTGCGCCAGCCATGATATCCGGGTTGGGACGTCCAGACGGTGGAGGAAAGCGAAATGAAGCTGTCGTACGCCGCCCTCGTCGTTTGGCGGCCGTAAACGATCGGCACGATTTCCCACCAAGTATCGTCAACCTTGAAGCGCGCTTGTGTCACGAGCCGTAGAAAAATTAATTCGGCCGGATCGCCTGACACCGCGGCATTGCTCCACGGCAACACCGCGACGGGCGGCGCTTTTAAATCGTAGGACGGCGAGCTTTTCCCTTTTTCCTCGATCAGTTTGTCGATGGCCGCGCGCACTTCTGGTGTCCACCGCCCGGCCATTAAGCGCTGCGGCCCCGGCGGAAGCTTGGGCACCGAAACCCCCTCGGCCGTCACGGTCGAAACGGTCGAGGCGGCAGGTTTTTTGCGCATCCGCCAGTTCAGCGATTTTTTATTTTTCGCGAAAGCAGGGTCGGTCGACGACAGGAGGGTCAGCAAAAATAAATACTTCAGCGAAGGATATGTGTTCATCGTCGCGACGCAATGTTATAAAATATTCGTCAAGACATCTTCGTCGAGGGAGCAATAGCGCCATGGGCAATATGAAAAAGTCAGACCTTCTGAAGGAACAGATCGAACACATCGACATCACGAAGTTCGACGCCCGCCCGATCGTGGACGCCTACTCAAAGATGGCCTTCTCCGCGCGCGACCTGGCCCGCGCCTCCGATATTTTTGATCGCATGCTCGCCGACAAGGATTGCAGCGTCGTCCTCTGCTTGGCGGGCTCGCTGTTTTCCGCGGGGCTGAAGAAGGTCGTATGGCAGATGGTCGAGTGCAACATGGTCGACGCGATTGTTTCGACCGGCGCGAATATCGTCGACCAGGATTTCTTCGAGGCCATCGGCTTTAAGCATTACAAGGGTTCAAAGTGGGCCGACGATAAGGCCCTGCGCGGCGCGCGCGTGGACCGCATTTATGACACCTTCATCGACGAGGATGAGCTCGGCGTCTGCGACAATCTGATCGCTGAGATTGTTGGCTCGCTGGAACCCCGTCCTTATTCTTCCCGCGAGATCCTTGAAGAGATGGGCAAGTACTTGGTCAAGAAAGCGAAGGTCAAGGACTCGATCGTCCTCTCCTCCTACAAGAAGGGCGTTCCAATTTTCGTTCCGGCGTTCTCGGACTGCTCGGCGGGCTTCGGACTGCTCCACCATCAGTGGACGAACCCCGACAAACATGTCTCGGTGGACTCCGCCAAGGACTTCCGTGAGCTCGTGCGCGTCAAGCTCGAGGCCAAGGACACCGGCCTCTTGATGATCGGCGGCGGCGTGCCGAAGAATTTCGCCCAGGACATCACCGTCGGCGCGGAAATGCTCGGCTTCGAGCCGAAAATGCACAAGTACGCCGTGCAAATCACCGTCGCTGACGAACGTGACGGCGCCCTGTCGGGCTCGACCCTGCGCGAGGCCTGCTCATGGGGCAAGGTCGACGTGATCGACGAACAAATGGTTTTCTCCGAAGCAACAATTGCCTTGCCGACGCTGGCGTCCTACGCGTACCATAAGGGTAACTGGAAGAAGCGCCGCGAGCGCCGCTGGAACGCCATGCTCAACGATACGAGCGCGGTCATCCCCGCCGCGCGCTAATCTTCGCGGCATGCCCGGTTAATTCGGTCTGCGGATCCGCGGGAGACGGGCGGCGATCAACTCCGCTGCAAGCGTAACCCCCGCGGGATTCCAGTGATTGTCGTCGAACTCGAAAAGCCACTCACCTTTCTTCGCCAGCGCGAGATACGCGGGCAAGGTGTCGACGACTTCGACCCCCGCGGACACGAGGCGCCGGCGCAGGCGAAGCAAAGTGTCGCGCGGCGCCGCGCGGCCGGCGACTTCGAAGTGCACCGTTGATTTCGCCGGCACGGGGAAAAAGATGAACCGAGCTCCACGCTGCGCGAAAAGATGCTGACGTGCGCTGAGCGTCCGCGTCACTTGATCGAGAACGTCGTCGCTAGGTAACTCCATCGACAGTTCGCCGCTGCTCAAGAGCGTCTTGCCGTCGGTCCCGATGCGTGAAAATCCAAGCGGCTCGAGATGATCGCCGCTGAATCCTAGAATATGCCGACGATAACCACGTCATACCTCTCCGCCACCTGAGAGCGATCGTCGAATCGATAACCGTGGCGATCGGTGATCCAGACCGACCGGCGATGCTGGGCCATGCGCGTCGGGCCAGCAAGCTCGCCTCGCTCATTGGGATGGTCTATGAAAGAATTGGGGTAGAACGGCCCGGAAACCATGCACCGAGGCGGTGCGCAGAAACGGCTTCCGCGGCACGAAAGCAAAATGCGTCCCAGGGCAGAATAAACACTTCTGCGGCCCATGCCAAAAAAAATGGGGCGGCCAGCAACGCGGCCTTGAGAAAGAACGTTCGCCGCTCAAAATTGGAAATAGATGAACCTAGAAACGGCAGTTGAGCGCCTGAAGATCGAAAGATTCGTTTGATTTGCCTGAGCAAACCACGATTTGGGAAACTCACCCAATGGGTGAGGCCAAAAGACGTGAACAAAATGCTCTGGCGGGCATAGACAATGCCGT
>JANPGH010000089.1:0-2465 GCA_031423795.1 Elusimicrobiota bacterium
GCCCCTAATCCATTAAAAAATGAGTTAGAACTTCTTTTTAATGAATACACCGTTTTCTATTATAGCCAAAGTAGTACACCTTGGGAAGCCGCCTACATAAATTGCTTTCAAAAAAAAGGAGAAGCTGAAGGCCCGCAAGTAGGAAGATTAGTTTTTACTTACCCCGAAGGCACCAAGCCTACTGGGCAAGAACATCCTGTAACAGAACCAAGAGGAAGCGACCAGGTAAACCGTATAATAAAAGTGGATACCATTGAGGATTTTTTTGTACTCTATTACGATATAAGCCGCTTTAACGATGTAATAAACTTACTGCAAAATTGCAAGAATGTAGAGGATACTATGAGAGTAACAGTAGATAAAGTAAGACATACCTGGTCTTTAGTTCACATTAAGCGTATGCCATTAGGTAATCAATACAAATAATTTTTTCATTATAAAATTACAAATTATGTCACAATCAAAATTATCCTTAAACAATTTTCTTGAAGAAGAAAATTCAAACTCATCTGCTGTATTGGTAATTATAGAATTAGATGAACAAAACAAAGATAACGTTACCGTATCTCTATGGAATAAAAATGACTGTAACTGTAATGGAAAGTTTTCCATTGCAAAAACACTAATAGAATCTGTTGAAAAAACGAATGAAAGCCATTTCTGTTGTGGAAAAACACATACCGTTGTTAAAATTAATTTTGTAAAAGATGCCAGCATAAAAATGGATGATTTATTAACCCAAATGGCAAGTAATAATAAAGTGGGCGGTAACCTTATGCATCACACATCCCAACAATTTAATGTGAATGAAGTTAAACCTGACATTATTAATAATAACATTGATTTTACTGTACCTCAGCACTCAATACGACCTGGTTTTGAAACCTGCAGAAAAATGACATTCTCTAAAAAATGCTCAAATGGTGGTTTTAAACTGTATGAAACTTATATAGACATTCTTACAAATAGGCAGTGTGGTCCAACTGTATTGGTTGCAGACCATTGTATCCGTTTTCAAGACAGAAATGGGCAGAGGGGCAGTTACCATTATTATCATTCTGGCAACGATATTGCTTAGAAAGGTATTTTTTTAAACAAAGGTTGATGCACTATACAAGAAGCGTATTCCTTAGCTTATCAATTCAAATAATTTCATTCACTTAAAAAACAAAAAAATGAAAAAGTATTCATTCCTGATTTTATCCTTAATAGTATTATGCGCTTTTGGATGCAAAAAAGAAACGCCAACAGAACCTATAAAGCTTGGAGGTTTTTACCAGGGTGGTTATGTATTTTACCTTGATAACACCGGCCAACATGGCATGGTAATGGCACCGGTAGAAACCGAAAAAGCATTACCATGGGGATGCTATGGCACTTATCTTGAAATTGGAGGCGGCATATCTTTCGGTACAATTGGTTGGGGATTTTATTGTACCAGCAGAATGGTGCTTAAGTGTAGCCAAACCAATGCTGCAGCGTCATACTGTTATGACCTTGAAAATGGAGGCTACAAAGATTGGTTTTTACCAAACCCTGGTGAGTGGTGGCTTGCTTACAAAACGCTGGGATCTGACGCCGCAGTAAATTTAAAACCCAATGTACACTATTGGGTCTCTTATGAGGCTGATGCCAACAAAGCAGGCTACTGTATTTCCAACGATCTTACACTTGCCATTTATGAAAATAAAATAGCATTGAACCTGGTAAGGCCGGTAAGGAGTTTTTAATTTCTAAAATTTTATAAAATGAAAAATAAGCTTCAAACCATTTCTATTTTGCTGTTGCTGTTTTTTACAACAGCCTGCAGCCATAGCCAGGTTACAACAAAAAATACTACACCCAAAGCAGAACAGGCAGATGATAAAATGCCCTGGCGGCCCGATATGGTTAAAATTACTTTTGCAGATGGTAAAACAAAATTTGCCAACGCCGTAAGCAAAACTGCTACACAAATAACTGTACGCATGATACCCAACAGCGAAGAATATACCATTAGCAATAAAGGCGTAATACTAAGCAGCAATGGCAGTTACACAAATGGCAGTAAAGTGCAAAGCATTATGGTAAAAGCAGCATTGGCAAGTATTTATGATAAGGTAGATCAGCCTAACTTTAATTATGGTACACTGGGCTTTCGTTTTCCGGATGGTAAAGTACAATATGCAAGTGCTTTAACCGTACAGCGGGTCTATCTTGCTATTACCATGTCGCACTCGGGTTTTAATTACGACATGTATTTTAAAAACGGTGAATGGAAAATTGATAATGCAGGTGGCGAATACAGGAATGGGACTGTAATGAGAGATATTTTTGAATTGGGGAATGAGTTTAAGAGGTTTTATTAATCAGATTATCAGGAAAAGATTTATCTTAACAGTTACACTCATTACAACAAGTTTAATCGATTGTTTTAAAAATTACCATGCCATTTAGAAATTTTATACTGCTTCTTATTTTAGTTT
>JANPGH010000090.1:0-1636 GCA_031423795.1 Elusimicrobiota bacterium
GGTTCAGTATCAGCCCGAAAGGAACGACAACGAGGTTATAGCCGAGAAAGCTGACCGCCGGCTTATCCGAGGTGTTGAATAGATAGGCCCCGAGAAAGCACGAGCCGAAGTATCCCAAGAAGAAAATCCAAGGGTTAATCGACTGAATACTCACCGGATCGATGCTCTTGACCAAAATCGTATTAACGAGAAATCCCCAGCAGAGAACCAGCCCGATGATGGTGTTGTATGTCCGCAGGCCGACTTCCTCACCGCTTGTGAAGGTGCGGTTGAAAACGTCCGACTCTAAAAGACCCTTGGATTCGCTCATGCCCGGAGTGTACCGTGGGCGGATAAAGAAATCAATCCCTGCATCGCATAGGTCCAATGGACCTTTTCTTTGGGCCCGCGAGACTCTTGTATAACCCCCCTGCAAGCGGGTTAATATCGAAGGATGAAAATTCTTCTGATCGCTTTACTGCCCCTTCTGCCCACCTTCATCCAAGCCGCATCCGCGCCCGTTGCCCGCCCACTGCTGGGCCGCGCAGGGGACGTCGGCTTCGTCCAGCTTCGCGCCGAGGGCTTTGATAAATTGCCCCAGCGTGACCGCCTTTTCGCCTATCACCTGACCCAGGCCGCGCGCGCCGGCGACGCGATCGCCTACGACCAGATGCACCGGGACGCCCCCGCCATTCGGGACCTGTTCCAGGAGATACTCCCGAACCTGGCGCGTGCCTCCGCGGACGAGCGGCAGACTAAGGCGGCCCTACTAGACTACTACCGGCAGTTCTACTCCAACCGTGGCCAGTACGACGCAAAGACCCAGGACAAGCTGAAGCCCGGTTTCACGTTCGAGGAAATGCGCCGCGCGGCGTATTCGGCGCGTGAGCGCGGGGCCTTCAAAGGCCTGAGCGCAGAGGACCTCGATACACGCCTGGAAAGCCTGCGCGCACCCGTGTTCGACACCGCATACGAGCCGCGCCTCACTGTGACAGAGGGCGACCTGGTGGCCGGCAGCGCCGTCAACTTTTATCAGCCGGGGCTGACGCAGGCCGAGGTGGAGGCTCACGACGCGGGGGCCCCCTATCCGGTCATTAACCGTCTCTCCAAAGTGGACGGGGTGATCCAGGCGGAGATCTACCGCGCGGGCGACCCGGGCAAAGGCATCCCCGCCGGCCGTTATGCGAAGGAGCTCTCAGTCGTGATCAAGCACCTGGAGAGGGCGATTCCGCACGCTTCCGGCCCACGCCAGCGGGAGGCGCTCCGCCACCTGATCTCATTTTTTAAGAGCGGCAATCCGGTGGACTTCCGCGAATACAACCGGATCTGGACGCATGACGACTCGTCCGTCGATTTCATCCTGGGCTTCATCGAGATGTACGGCGATCCTCTGGGACGACGCCCGACCTTTGAGGGCATGATCAGCTTCCGCGACCCGGAGTACACCGCCGTGATCGTCAAGCTGGCCGCTCTCTCGAGCGGCCTCGAGGCTCGAGCACCATGGGACGCCCGCTACAAGAAGTCCTCGAACATCCCCCTGATCGCTAGCGCCGTGAAGACCGTGGCTGCCACCGGCGATGCTGCCACTAAGCTCACCTTGGGCGTGAACCTGCCCAACGACAATGAGTTGCGCGCGGTGAACGGCGCCAAAAATATC
>JANPGH010000091.1:0-37894 GCA_031423795.1 Elusimicrobiota bacterium
TCAAAACGATCGCAAATTGCGGCGCATTGTCGCGGAAATGCGCACCCTCTCGCTCAAGGTCGTCCAAGCACAGCTCAAAGCCGCGGCCGATTAACCTACCGATCTGGTCAGCGGCCTACTTCAGATGAGCGCGCTGTTACCCTACTTTGACCGCGTAGGCCATTAGACCTACAATTGTAAGAGTCGTAAGACCCATGACCTCAAGGCATCTCTCCCTATACCCTAGGGGCATGGTGCTTGGCTTGGCCTTGGTAGCGCTGGCGGCGACTTTGGGGAATGCGGCGGAGCCGATTGCGCCCTCCTGGGCGACGGAAGCCGGAAAACCAGTCTATCGCGCCGCGCAGGGAATCGCCGACGGACTATATGCGTTGGCAAGCGGACGATTGATCGCCCCATTGCTTCCCGACAGGCTGGCCTCGCGCATAAGCTCTGTTCCCGACGAGGACTCGCTCCCGATTTTCGCCGCTCACTGGCGGGAGAAAGAGGAGCGCGCGGCGGCCGCGGGGCTGGCTGCCCGCCCGACCGGCGACGCCGCCACACCAATGGCGACGGCAGCCTGGAGCCGCGACCAGCTCGATGCGCAGCGCCACGCTCTGATCGACGCGTTCGCCGCAACGTTGGTCGACCGCTATCGGCTGCAGAAATTGGGCCGGGCGACGTCGGCTTATGCGCGTAACGCAGATAATTGGAATGCCGATTTCCTGGTGCCGGGTATCCTTCTGGGCGGCGCCTATGCTTATCTTGCCGGCATCCGGGCGGATTTAAATGTAAGGCAGATGCATGTGCGCTTGGACATGGCTCCCGGCGAAAGGATTAGGTCTGCTGCACAGGGCGATGAATCAAGGCGCCTGGCGCGACTGGCGATTTCTCGCCGGGGCTCGCCCTTGTCAGTTTACGCGGAGTGGAGCGCGCATGCGCCGCAGCGTCTCGGCGCGAACTGGTCGCGTCGCTTTTAGGCCGGCCGCTTCAGAAAAACAGCGCCCAGCGGCGGAAGGTTTAAAACAACGGATTGATCGCGCCCGTGCCAAGGGCGCTTTTCCGTATCGACGCCGCCGCTAAGGCCCTTTCCGGAACCTCCGAAATCCGCCGAATCGGAACTAGTTAATTCCGTCCATCGGCCCCCAATAGGTACGCCGATGCGATATTGATCGCGCGGGACGGGCGTCAAATTAAACACGCAAAGGACCTGATCTTTTTCGCTGGCTCCTATGCGCAGGAATGATACCACGGAATTATCCGTGTCGGCGGCATCGATCCACTCGAAACCCGCCGGATCGCAGTCCCGCTCATGTAGCGCGCGCTCGTCGCGATAGAGTTCGTTGAGCTTCTTGATCCAAAGCGCAATGCCTTGATGCGGTTTCCACTGAAGCAAGTGCCAATCGAGGGATCGTTCATGGCTCCACTCGTCACGCTGGGCGAATTCGCCGCCCATGAACAATAATTTTTTGCCCGGGCACGCCCACTGCCAGGCGAATAGCAGCCGGAGGTTGGCGAATTTCTGCCAGTCGTCGCCGGGCATCTGGGCGATCAGAGAGCCCTTGCCATGGACGACTTCGTCGTGCGATAAAGGCATCACGAAATTTTCGGTGAACTGGTAGATCGCGCGGAAGGTGATGTCATTTTGATGGTAGCGGCGGTGCACAGGCTCCTTGCGAAAATACACCAGGCTGTCGTGCATCCATCCCATGTCCCACTTGAAGCCAAAGCCCAAACCGCCCACAAACGTCGGCCGCGAGACTCCGCCCCATGCGGTGGACTCTTCGGCGATCATTTGCACGTCTGGGTGGCGCGCGTAAACTGTTTCATTGAGCTTCTTGATGAAATCGATGGCCTCCAGATTCTCCCGCCCACCGTAACGGTTGGGAATCCACTCTCCGGCCTGCCGCGAATAATCGAGGTAAAGCATCGAGGCGACCGCGTCGACGCGCAGTCCGTCGGCGTGGTATTCCTCGAGCCAGAAAAGGGCGTTTGAAATCAAGAACGCGCGCACCTCGTTGCGCCCATAATTAAAAATGGAACTTTTCCAATCGGGATGGAAGCCTTGGCGGGGATCGGAATGTTCGTATAGGTGGGTGCCGTCGAAAGAATCGGGCCCGTGGGCATCCGTCGGAAAATGCGAAGGCACCCAATCCAAAATAACGCCGATGTCCTGAGAATGTAGGTGATCGACCAAGAATTTGAAATCTTGAGGAGTGCCGTACCGAGAGGTCGGGGCGTAATATCCGGTGGTTTGATAGCCCCACGAACCGTAGAACGGATGCTCCATCACGGGCAGTAATTCGACGTGGGTGAACCCGTGCAGTTTCGCGTGTTCGGCCAGCAAAGGCGCGATTTCACGATAGGTCAGCGAGCGATTGCCCTCGCCCGGCACGCGGCGCCACGAGCCCAGGTGCGCCTCATAAATCGACAGTGGAGCTGCGACCCCGTGCCGCGCGCCGCGAGTTTTCATCCACTGCGCATCACTCCATTGGTAGGCCAGATCCCAGACTACTGACGCGGTGCGCGGAGGTTCCTCTTGACGAAAACCAAGCGGATCGGCTTTTTCCATCTTCTGCCCCAAGGGGCCAGTGATCCAGTATTTGTATATCGTTCCTGCGCCGACGCCGGGCACGAATCCCTCCCAAATACCGGAGGACGCCCGAGGCTTAAGCGGGTGCTTGGTCTTAGACCATCCATTGAAATCGCCCATCACGTGGACTTTCTTGGCCGACGGAGCCCAGACCGCGAAAAATGTTCCTGGGCGCCTCTCAATTTCACCCAAATGCGCTCCCAATTTATCGCCCAGGGCCGCATGCGTTCCCTCATTGAAGAGGTATAGGTCCAGATCGCTCAATCGTGAAGCTTGATTTTGGACCGCGCCGCTCATGAACCCTCGGGTGCTCGCCCCGACGCGCCGGTCATGGTGCCAAGCCGCCCCGCGACGCTGGCCGTCAAGCTCCCCGGCTCCATGCGCCAACGCCAATTGCCGCGAAGCGTGCCCGGGCGGTTCATCCGCGCTTCGGCGGGCAAGGACAACAAATCCTGCATCGGAGCGATCGCCAATCGGCAACGCGAACGCCACACCAAACGCGCCATCGCCCAAGCCGGGCCGTCGGAAAGGTCGCCCGCGGCGTGCGCAAACGCCGCGTGCTCGGCGGCCACTTGCGCCGGGTCGCGCCCCTCAATGGTGCCGTCGCTTTCAAACCAGCCCCGCGATGTGTCGTTGTCGTGGGTGCCCGTGTAACCTACATAGTTTTCCTGCCAATGCTCCGGCCTTTCCTCCGCCTTGCCGACGAACGAGAACTGGCCAATTTTCATTCCAGGGAAACCGAAGCGATCGCGTAGCGCAACCACCGGCTCGGTGATGGCGCCCAGATCTTCCGCGATGATCTCCAGACCAGGAACTTCACGACGCACTGTCTCGAACAGATCGTCTCCCGGCGCAGAAACCCAGCGTCCCGTCATCGCGGTCTTTTCAACCGCGGGAATTTCCCAATAATTGCGGAAGCCGATGAAATGATCGAGGCGAACAACTGAAAACCGCGCGGCGTACGCACGCAGCCGCGCGACCCACCATGCGAAATCGGTGCGCTGATGCTCGTCCCAACGATACAAGGGATTGCCCCAGCGCTGGCCCGTTTTCGAGAAATAATCCGGAGGTACCCCGGCGACAGCCGAGGGTTCGCCTAGATAATCCAAGAAAAAAAGATCCTGATGTGCCCAACAATCGACGCTGTCGTGGCTGACGTAAATCGGCGCGTCGCCGATCAACGCGATCCCGCGTCCCGCGGCATGGCGGCCAACGGCTTCCCATTGTCGGGCGAAAATCCACTGCGTGAATTCCTCGAAACGAATCTCTTCGACGAGGCGCACACGGGTCTTCTCCAATTCGAGGGAATCACGACGCCTAAGGGCCTCAGGCCAATGGATCCACATCGCCCCGTTCGTCTCCTCCTTGAGGGCGCAAAAGAGAGAGTGGTCGGCCAACCAGCCTTTCTCGCGCTCGCGGTATTCTTCGAAATGAGTGCGGTCTTCACGCGACGCGCGGCGGGAAAACGCAGCAAACGCCGCGCGCAGCGCGCGGGGCTTGGGCTGGCCCAACTCGGCCCGCTTTAGCAGTCCTTCTGCCGCGAGCAAATCCATGCTGACCAGAGATGAACTTCCGGCGAATGCAGAAATCGAACTGTAAGGAGATCCACCGACGTCCGGCGGGCAAATCGGCAGGACCTGCCACCAGGACTGGCCACTGTCGGCAAGAAAATCGATGAATTTAAGCGCCTCGGGGCCGAGATCGCCGCCACGTGGGCCGGGAAGGGAGGTCGGGTGCAAAAGCACGCCGCTGGAACGTCGCCGAAGATTGGGCTTGGCCGCCATAGGAAGCCGCCATTCTAGCATTCCCCCCACGCATCGGCTACAATGCACCCCTATGTGTTCCCGCCGGAACTGGCTCGGTAAAATCAACGTCGTTGCGGCCGCGCTGCTGCTGATCGCCGGAGGACTGGTCACCTCCACCAATTCCGGTATGGCCGTGCCGGACTGGCCGCTGTCCTATGGACAATGGCTGCCTGCAATGACGGGAGGCGTTTTCTTCGAACATGGCCACCGGATGATCGCCACACTCGTCGGTTTTCTGATTCTCGTCATGGCGATTTGGACACAAGTCGAAGAAATGCGCGCAGGCGTCAGGCGCCTGGCCTGGTGGACGCTGTTCTTCGTCAGTCTCCAGGGCTTACTTGGCGGCATCACCGTCTTCTACAACCTGCCATTCCAGGTTTCGGCCGCGCACGCAACACTCGGCCAAAGCGTTTTCTGCCTACTGGTGATCATGGCCGAATGCGTCGGCGCGAACTTTCACGAGGAATCCGCTGTCCCCAGCGGCAAACTTCGCGCGCTCGGTGTTTTCGCCGTCGCGGCCCTGCTCGGACAGCTGATCGTCGGCGCCGTGATGCGCCATGGAGGATCGGGTCTGTGGCCGCACCTGCTCGGTGCCGCGATCGCCGCGCCAGCCGCGGGAGTTTTCGCTGCGTCGGTCCTACTGCGCCGCGAAATCGGCCTCAACAAGCCCGCTCTCGCCATATTAGCCATGCTCGCCTGTCAACTGGCGTTGGGACTGGCGACCGCGGATTTCCGCGCTCTGCCACATCCGCGAACGAACGTGGCGATGATCGCGACGGCAACCGCTCATTTGGCGTTCGGTGCCCTGTTGTTGGGATCGACCGTCCTGCTGACCTTCCGCCTATTTAGAGTCCCCAGGACTTGAGCGCCGCCCGCTCTTCCTGAAGCGATCGCACTTTCTTGAATTTCGCCGGCCGACCCTTTACGCGCGCCTCGCACTCCTTCCAGGTCGCGTGTTTCTCGAGCCGCCCGTCCAAAAAACTCAAATAGGTCGCCGGCCCGGCGGCGTCTCCGGTCTTACGCGACTTGGACAGGTCCGGGAGAGACGTGGGCGGCGTTGGCGCCAGCGATCCATACGGATAGGAAAGCAATGACCCGGCATAGAGATCAATCGGCTCGCGCCGTGAGAAGGCGACCGCGATCGCGTCGCAGCGTTCGTTGGCGTCATGGCCGGCATGACCGCGCACCCAACGCCATTCCACGGCGCGGTCGCCGCGAGCCGCAACCGCCGCGTCGAGTTCCCGCCACAAGTCCTCGTTTTTGACCGGCTCGCCCGCCGCTGTGGTCCAACTGCGGCGCTTCCAACCCTTGATCCAGCCGGTGATCCCGCCGATCACGTACGTGGAGTCGGTGTGGATAAAGACGACATCCGGCAGCGCGCGCACGGCTCTCAAACCTTCCAGCACCGCCGTCATCTCCATGCGGTTGTTCGTCGTCGCCTCCGCGCGGCCGCCGAACTCCCGGGCGCGCCCGTCCGAATACGCGACGATCGCCCCCCAACCGCCCGGTCCGGGATTGCCGGAGCAGGCTCCATCGGTGAATATCGAAATCACGGAGGCTAGGATACCAAACGCACGCGCCCTACGCAGGATGCTAAAATGGAGGCATGACTCAACCTTGGCTTTGGTTCGCCTTTGTCACCGCCATCGCCGTGATGCTGGTCATTGACCTGGGTTTGGTCAATCGCCGCGCTCATGCCCCGTCGATACGCGAGTCGGCGATCTGGAGCGCGATTTGGATCGGCTTAGCGCTCGCCTTCGCAGGGATGATCTGGAACCTGCAGGGCTCTGAACGGGCGATGCTCTTCTTGACGGGCTACGTGCTGGAAAAATCGCTTTCTATCGACAATCTCTTCGTGTTCTTGGTGTTGTTCCGCTTTTTCAACATCGGGCCGCAGCACCAGACCCGCGTCCTTCACTGGGGCATTATCGGCGCGATCGCGATGCGCTTCATGTTCATCTGGGCGGGAGTGGCATTGATCCATCGATGGACGTTCATTCTCCCCTTATTCGGTCTTATCTTGCTTGTCACTGGGGCGAAAATGATCTTTTCCGGGGCTGAAGAACATGCGCCGCAGAAGAGCGCCGTATTGAATTTGCTACACCGCCTGCTCCCTGTCGCCGAATCCTTGCACGGCCAATCCTTCTTCACCCGCATCGGCGGGCGGCTGCACGCCACACCCCTTTTCGCCGCGTTGGTTCTCGTTGAGGCCTCCGACCTAATTTTCGCGGCGGATTCGATTCCCGCGGCACTGGCGGTCACCCCGGACTTGTTTCTTGTTTACACCTCTAATATTTTCGCGGTGATGGGGCTGAGGGCGCTCTATTTCCTGCTCGAAAGCTCGCTCCAGGAATTCCGCCACCTGCGAGTGGGCATATCTTTCGTGCTGGTGTTCATCGGCGGAAAATTGCTGGCCCACCCATGGTTCGTCATCCCTACCGGCTGGTCTCTGGCCATCGTCGGGGGCGCGATCGCGCTTTCCATCGGCGCCTCGCTCTACGACCCTAAATCCGCGAACTAATCGGCGGGACGCGGATTCCTAAACGCCGGCGTCAAAACGCCAGGGATAAGGTCGCGCCGTTCTCACAATTTTCCGCCTCCAGCCCTCCAGTCCCACGCCAATAACCGCGAGTATGAGAGGGAGGACGAACGAGCGTGACTTCGGCGCGTCGCTTGGTTCGGTCACAATGGGCCCGCCACCATAATTTGCGGCGACAAATTGGCTCTGCGCGCGCGCCGCATCCGCGACGGCATCGCGCAAGGCGTCGCGCGGTGGCGACGTCTTTGTCGCATCGGTTGCCACTTTTTGGGTCTCGGGTACCGCATCGGGAGAAGAGCGCGGTTCGGATACTTTCTCGACGCTTACCGGGACGATCGGCGCCGCTGAAGCGGAAGCTTGTGTCGGAAAATGCGGAGCCTTGATTGGACCGAAAGGCTGATTTATTTGCGCGGCGGCAGGTGCCCCCCCCTTGGCTACGACCGTTTTCGTCGGCGGCTGTGTGGCAACAGTGGTATCACTGCCCTTTGCAGCCACACCGCCGGATTGAGGCCCCGAGAACGCTTTCGGCATTGGAACCGCCGTGGACCGGGAGCTTGAGGGAGCCGTCGAAGTACTTTCGGGCGACAAGCCTCGCCCCGCGCGCGCACTGGGTCGCGAAGGATTAGCCGCCGCTGGCGCTCGACCCGCGAATTGTCCCGACGGCTCGTGAAAGGCGGTCAATCGTCCAAAGGGATTGGCACCGCCAAAGGAGTTGCCGCCGGGTCCGCCCGCCGCTCCGCCGCCCCCTCCGCCTCCGCCCCCGCCGTCGACGCCCAACGCCTTGGCCAAACTTGACGCGGATTTCGAGGCTTTTTCGCTTGCGCTGGCGGCCTGTTGGGCGGCCCCCGCCGCGCCGGCGTCGCCAGCTGAGCCACTCGCGGGTTTCGCGGCTTCGGAAGCGGCCACGGCCCCTCCGCCTCCTGATGCGATGAACCAGTCCGCTAAGGGTCCTAAGTCTTCTCTAAATAATGCGCCGTCCTTGAGGGCGTACGAGAACATCAAGCGACCATCGATCGTGGCGATGCGCAACGCGACGAAACGTTCGCGCTGGCGGTGCCGCATCAAGTAATCGTCAAATCGCCTGCTGAAGAACAGGGCCAGCCCGCGTGCCGAATCGGCCTTCTTGTGTGCAAGCAGGATATCATCGCCCACTTTTGCCAACAATTTTTGTCTGCTGGAAACGTCCTTCGCCTCAAGGTACACGGATATATCGACTAGCAGACCGCGAAGTGGCGACCCCGATACTTTTTCCTGTTCGGGATCGAACTTCTCCGGTGACAACATCCCAGCGTGAACCCCCGCGGCTTCATCTAGCGGGTCGGTACCAGCACCCGCGTCATACAAGGGCACCCCATCGATAAGCCTTTTGATCTCTTTCTCGGCCTCGTCCCAATTGCGTTTCGAATCAGCTTGCGACGACGTGCCCGAATTGTCCTTCAGTTTGGCCAAAACTATCGTCAGAACCGCCGGATCACATTCGTCCCGTTTTAGTTTTGTCTTCAGGTCGCGGCGGCATTGCTTGACCAGGTCGGTCAGCGTTACCAATGGCGTGGCTGCGGCGTCAGTCGCGGCGACCAACGCCAATAGTCCGGCGGCGAGGAGTGTAGCGCGCATCGTATTCCGATTCTATCACGCCAGTTCCTCGAATCTTCTAGGACCGATAGTGCACAGACGTGATCTTTCGGCCGGTCCTAATCTGGGTCGAAAGGCCTAGTTGATTTTAGCCACTGCGCCAAGCGTTCCATCCCGGCTTCAATGGCGACTCGCGGTCCCCATCCCAGTTCGCGCCGAGCCGCTGAGATGTCGAACCAATGCGCCGTCGTCAGCTGGTTGACCAAGAAGCGGGTCAACGGCGGCTCCCCGCGCATTTTCAGGATTTTCCATGACACCTCGCAGGCGCCCGCCGCCGCCATCGCCAGGCCTTGCGGAATGGACCTGCGCACGGGAGGCAGGCCCGCAGCGGCGAGCATACTGTCGACGATATCCCAAATCGGGCGCGGATCGCCGGCACTCAAGAAATACGCTTTGCCGGCGATTTCAGATAGAGGCGAAAGCTGCACCGCGGCGGCGATATGGGCTTCGACTGCATCGTCGATATGGATGGTATCGATGCGTTTATTTGCCTCGCCGATGCGAAAAAGGCGCCCTTTACGAGCCTTGCCAACAATGCGAGGAAGAAGATGACGATCCCCGGGTCCCCAAACCAGGTGCGGACGCAGCGACACCGTAGAGAGACCATCATGGTTTGAAGCCAGAACCATCTCCTCGGATTTTGCTTTTGTCCTCGAATAATGCGAATCGAAAGAGGCTGGGTATGGCGCCGACTCATCCCACCCCTCCACGTCGCTACCGTTAAAGACCACACTCGGGGAACTGGTGAACACCAGCTTGCGGATGCCGTGTTCATTGCAGGCGCGCAACACGTTCTTGGTGCCGATGATGTTAGTCGCCTCAAATTCATCGTACGCGCCCCACAGACCGACCTTGGCCCCTACATGAAAAATCACGTCGCGGTCTTCGCAGGCCGCTGAGACCGCCGCCGTGTCGGCCAGATCGCCTCGCGCGGCGTCGATGCCGAGGGCTTCCAGTTCGGGATAGGAATTTCGCCCGAAAACGCGGACCTCGTCGCCGCGCTCGCGCAATTTTCGCGCCAATGCCGATCCGAGAAATCCGCCGCCGCCTGTCACCAGCGCGCGCATCAGTTCAACTCCGAAGCGGCCCAGACTGCGAGCTTTTCGCGGAAGATCTTCGCATTATGCCGGATGTCGACGGGAAACCCGGGATGGAAAAGGAAGGTCTCCACATCGCGCGAAATCGGATGACGACGACCTAGCTCGCGCAACGCCGCAGCCACGACCCCGGGTTCGGCTCCGGCCTCGAGTTCCACGCACAAAACGGCCTTGCCGCCGACGCCAACGAGCGCCGTGCGCCTGACGGCCGGGTGCGTATTGAAGACGCTCTCGACGGGCACAGTATAAAGCGGGCGTTCGGCGACAGTTACCCGATGCGCCTTGCGGCCGCAAAACCAAAGCCTCCCTTGTTTGTCGAAATAACCCAAGTCTCCCATGCGGTGGCGCACGCCGGTCCCGTCGCGGATTTTGGCCATGGCCGTAGCGTCGGGCTGTCGAAAATATTCGGAACTGACGACAGTCCCTTTTACAACGATCTCCCCGATCCGACCCAAGGGCAGTTCCAACCCAGGGCTCCACTCCTCGATTGCTCGGTCATCAATGGCGATAATCGTCGCCTCGACGCCGGCCACGATTCTTCCTACGCAGACTCCTGCCCCCTCGGCCGACTTGGGCGCAGTTTCCCCCAAGATTTCGCTCGATCCGATCAATGCGACGGGCAAGGCCTCGGTGGCACCATAAGGCGTATAAATCTCGACGCTCGCGTCGAGCATCTGAGAAAATCGCGAGAGAATTTTCGCAGCGACCGGCGCTCCTGCCGACATCAAGCGCCGCAAATCCGGCAACGCCACGCCGTATTTTTCGCCGTATCGGCCGACTCGGTCGAGCAAAGCCGGCGAGGCGAAAAGCTGGTGCGCCCGGTATTTCTGCAGAGGCCGAATAATTTTCTCGGGATCAACGAATCCGGGCCGAGTGAAATCCATCTCGGGAATCACCGTAGTCATTCCCAGGGCCACGTCGAACAGCGCGAACAACGGAAACGTGGCCACCGACGTTTCCCCCTCTCGGATGTCGAACATAGCGCGCAGGAGATCGAGTTGCGCCGCGAACATCGCGTGCGTATATATCGCGCCTTTCGGCGCGCCCGTGCTTCCGGACGTGAACAGGATCGCCGCCATCGATTCGGGCGCAAGCGCGGGCATCTGGCAACTACGCGGCGTGCCGCACAGTGAATGCAGCGACGTCGCTGTGGGCCATAATCCGTCGACCACGACATTGAGGCGCGCTGATGGCGCCCAACGGCCAATGAGTCGCGCCATCTGGGCTTTGGGAGAACCCAAGAACACCGCCGGATCCGCCTCGACAAGACAGTGGCCCATGTTGGCGAACCCGATTCCCGGATCAATCAGGACGGGAACGGCGCCCAGACGAAATAAAGCGAACACACTGACGATAAAATCGCGTCCGGGGGCCGCGAGCACCGCCGCGCGATCGCCCGGGTTGACACCGGCCTCGCGCAGGCCGGCGGCCAAGCTCTCGACATCCTGTAGGAGATCACGAAACGTCGTCTTCTCGCCGCCGCGGATGATCGCGACCGCGTCGCCCCGGCGTCTCGCCATTTCCACGAATCGCGAGGCGACGTCTCCCATGACAGAATTCACGCGGCAACTCGCGACGGATGGCGGGTGAGAAAGTCCTCGATCAACGCGATGACTTCCGGCGCGTCCTCCAACAAATAATGACCGCAGTCCTCGAAACGCCTCACCTCCGCCTGTGGAAAGCGTCGGATCCATCCATCGAGAAAATGATGGTCAAACACCCAATCCTTCATCCCCCAAGGCAGGAACGTCGGCGCGCCGCTAAGCGCATGCAGCTGCTCCTCGATATCAAGAACCGTCCGCCAGGACGGTTCGCCCGGAGATAATGGTATGTCTTGGACGAAACGCCACGTCGCCACACGGTCGCGCCAATTCCCATACGGCTCGGTATAGGCGCTACGCAATTCGGCGGACAGCGGCCGCTTGACCGCGCACGTCTGCGCGGCGATCGCGGCGAAGGCATTGCCGCCGCGTATCAGAAGCGCGCCGAGGGCGCTGCGGCATAGCCTTAGCGGCCACGGGAATGTCTTGCCGGCGGGGAGCCGGAAGCAGCCTGTATTCATCGCGATGATGTGCGCCACACGCTCAGGGTGGCGCACGGCCCAGCCCATTGCGATCATTCCGCCCCAATCATGGACGATGAGTGTCACGGGACCTGTGGGCGCCGCATTTTCGAGGAACGTTTCTAGATCATCTATCCGCGCCTTGAGCGTATAGGGATACTCGTCAGCCGAAGGTTTGTCGGACAAACCCATACCGATGTGGTCGGGAGCAAGGCAACGATAGCGTCCGCGCAGCGCTTTCACCAGGTCGCGAAAATAAAACGACCACGTCGGATTGCCGTGAACCATGACCACGACCGGGCCTGCGCCTTCGTCGAGATAATGCATCCGATGGCCGCTAATTTCCATTGTGCGCCATGCGAACGGGTAGTAGGGCGCCCACGCCGAAGATTTCACCACTCCCACCCCAACATCATGCAATTCAGCCCCGATCCAATGCCCAGAAATCCTACCGTATCCCTCGAATTCAAGAATCCCCGCTCGTCGGCTAGCGCGGCCGTGAGCGGCAGGCTGACCGTGCCGATATTACCCAGATACTCATAGGTCGAGAAATCTTTCTCGACCGGAACGCCGAAGGCCGCGAGCACCGCCGCCCGGTGCGGTCCCCCAACCTGATGGCAAATGGTCTTGTTGATGCTCGCCGAGGTCCAGTCGAGCTCCGCGGTGAATTTGCGCCAGGTCCCACGCGCCAATTCCACCCCGTTTTTGAGCACCGCGGCCGCGTCGGTGCGCATAAAATCTCTTTCCCAACGACACAAATCCCAATGCTCCGGCGCCGCTTGGGCGACGCCGCCGCGCAGACGCGGCCCTTTGACGCGGAGCGACCCGTCGGTCAGCAACGCCGCCACCGCGCCAGATCCGCCCGTGAGGGTAGCGACTGATAGCTTAAAATTCTCCATCGCCGGATTGGCGAGCATTGCGGCGATCATGCTCTCATTGATTTCGCGAGCTGATTCGCATGAAACCACCATTCCTGCCTTGATTTGGCCCAGTTCGATGCGGTTGGCGATGTCGATCATTCCCGACAACACGCCGAGGCAGGCGTTGGAGAGGTCATACACCGCACAGTCCGAAGACACGCCGACGCTGGCGGCGACTGCGCACGCGGTCGCGGGTTCAGAGGCGTCGCGGCAAACTCCTGCGTAGATCAATGCGCCGAGAGCCGACGCCGGCACGCCCGACTTGGCCAGCGCCTTCTTCGCGGCTCGCGCAGCGCCCTCCGTCAGCTTGAATCCGGGATCCCACCAGCGCCTCTCACGGATGCCCGTCAACGCTTGGAGTTGTCCCAAAGGAAAATGCAATTTCTGGTATACCGGTTCCACACGCTTCTCGAGCGCGGCTGAAGTGACCACGTTCGGCGCCAGTTCGTAGGCGAGCGCCGATAGGAATACTTTCTCGTATCGCATTAGCCGACCATCCGCAGGGTGAAACCCTGCATTTCATAAACCCATAACCCGTCGCGGGCGAGCAAACCGTCGGCGGTGATTGTGCGAGTCGACTCGTCGACGGCCGTAATCCAGCAATGCACCTCGACGGCCTTGTTGGCGGGCGTGTATTGACCGCGATATAGCCACTTATGCGGGCAGCCTCGGGCCATATTCTCGAAATGGGCCTGAGGACCGAGGTCCGGCCAACGGTCACGGGCGTGGCACTTCATCAGTTCGATGAAAGACTCAAGCCCGAGCGAACCCGGACACACCGGATCTTGGTAAAAATGCGCTGCGAAAAACCATTCGTGAGGATTCACCGCCCGACGCCCGATCAAGGCACCAAGCCCTTTGGGGCCCTGGCCATCGTATTGTTCTACCGCATCTAGAAGCAACAACTTCGGACCGGGAAGAACGGGGTATCCCCCGACGAGCGGCAACGTCCGCGCCGCGCCGGCCGGCACGAACGGTTTGGCTCCCCGCAAACCGACCTGCTGGCCCAACGATGCCTTCGTGAAGAATCCGAATTCAGTGGTTCCTTCGTAGACGAGGCGGCCGTTGCGGTCACGGACGTCCAGACGATAGCCTTGGATGATCATCCCCCCGGACGACGAAACTTTAGTCATTTCGACCTTCGTCACAAGGGTCCCGGTGTCAGGAGTCACTTCAAGATGCTGGATTGCGTCACCGCCGAGATTGCGGAAAGACAGGTCGATAGGGCTAGCCAACGCGGAGCCACAATAAGCGGCGAGCCAGCCGCAGGGTTGGAGGGCCACTTCCAAAAGCACGGCGAAAGGCATCGTCGCCTGGCCATTCTCGGAAAAATACCAGGCGTCAGCGGGCACGTCGTATTCCGCTGTCGCCGCGGCGCCGGCTTTAAGCTCCCACGGCTCGCCCCGCACTGCGACGACGCGGTGCAGGAATTGATACGGCGGGCCCGGGAGGCGGGCGATGACCCGGTCACGGTCGAACGGAAGGTACCTGTCCCCGAAAGCCTCGGACGGATTGCCGTTCGAGAACGCGAAGATCTTTTCGGATCCATAGAGGGCTGCTGGCTGAGTCCACAGCGCTTCGATCTCGCTACGCGAGACCCCGCTCATGCGCACGGTCATGTCGGTGATGAAGACGATCGGCTTGCCGTCGGCGTACATCAATGCGTCAGCCACGCAGCGCGGCTCCGGCCCGTATTCCAGCGATTTGACGTGCAGCTCATAAGTGGCTTTTTTGGTCGAAGCCAATACTTGGCCGCGGCATTTGAGTTGGCTAGGCACACCCGGGATCGGCTCGTAGGCCACTGCGCCCTCATCCCCGATCCAGCCCATGCGCATCAAGAACACGCGCAGCGTGTGCAAGCAACACTCGTACATCAGCGTCCCCGGCATCACGTTGTCGCCGGGGAAATGACAGACCAAATGCCAATCGTCGGGATGGATGTCCATCTCGCCGACGGCGAGGCCCAAACCGTAGCGGCCTCCTTTCGGATCGAGGGCTGTAATACGATCGACCAGTTTCATCCGTCCAGAGGGCAGCGTCGCCGGTCGGCGAAGGGGCAGGGTCGAAAACGCCGCGCCGAATGCTTGCGCCAGGTTTCCTTGATGCAACGCATTAAGTTGCTCGTCGTTGAGGGACTGCGGACTATCGAAGGACGCCAACGCCTTCCAATCCGACGGCCAAGAGCGCGGCGCGGGTTTCTTTTGTTCGTCGCTCAAGACGATGCCACGGCCCTTGGCCAATGCCACGGGTGTGAAGAACCCGGCGCAGCCCTTGCGCATCGTCATCAGGGGACGCCCGTTCACCGTCGCGTCGAAACGAAAGAAAAAAAGCCAGATGTCGTCGTGCTGGCCGAATCCGTCGATGGCGATGTCGTAGCGAATCGTGTCGCCGGGACGCGGCAAATGGTCGGAGAAGGTGACGATCGCATCTAATAGCCGGTACACGGCTTGTCCCTTGGTCTGCGCGTCGATGCCCAGGTAAGCGGAGAGGAAAAGGTCGGCCTGACCCGCTTCAACTGCCACGCACGTGGGAATTCGCCCACCGTCCAGGTACCACGCTCCCGACTTGACGTCGTGTTCGGTCACGCACGCGCCTGATTTCATCGAATTCGGCTGGCCGGTGACGGTCAGGATGCGGTCGACCAACATCAACGGCTCGTCCGGCAAGCGCACGCGCGACGGATAGGAGTCGACGCGCGTAAATGCCTCTCCCAGAACATCGCCAATGTGGCCGACGGCGAATTGAAGGCACGCTTCACGGTCCATGAACACCGTCGGCGCGAGAGTTTGTGTCGGCACCAGTGCGACCGGCGATGCGCCGAGCAAACGGACCTGCTCTTGGAGATTGCCCGCCTGCAGCGCGGCAAAGCGCTCCGAGAGGCGTAAAAACGATTCGTGGGCGGCGGAGGTCAGCGAAAGTATGCCGACGCGGAGAGTTTTCTCGATTATCGGCACAGCGGACGGTTTCGGTGGAAAAACCTCGGGGACGATCGGCGCCGGCGCGCGCGGCGCGGGCGACCACGCGACCGCCTGAGGCCGCCCGCCCAGTGGAACGGAAACGAATTGCTCGGGCCTCAAGGAAGGCGCCTGCGGCGCCCTTCGTCCGTATAAGGCTTTAAGGTCGACCGGGACGCGTTCTGCCAACAAGTACGCCAGAAGCTTTAAGACTCCGGACACCTCGTCGGTTCCGCGCCCGCCGCTTGAGCGCAGCGAGTGCGGAAGCGGGCCCAGGATTTTTCCGATCATCCGCGTGCACGATCCCTGCGGACCGACTTCGACGAAGGTGCGCACGCCGTCTTCGTAAGCTTTCTTGATGAGCGTTGGGAAATCGACCCAGCGCACGGCTTGGGCCGTGATGGATTCGGCCGCGGTTTCGCGAGTCGGCTCGTACGCTTGGCCCGAGGCCCCCGAGTAATAGCGGATCTCGCGAGGAGCGCGGGTGGGGAACAGGTGCAAGTCCCGGTATTTATCCTCGACAAGTTTGGCCGCAGCGAAATGCACCGTGCTGACGCCTTGCAGGGGCAGGAATACACATCCCAAACCCTCGACCAGTTTCTCCACTGCCGACCGATAACCGCCGACCACGCACTCGACCGGCGCGTTGACGATGAGCAGCGCGGCGCGTTCGGCACCTTTTAAGGCCTTGTGCACAGCGTCGGCGGGACGATCGACCACGCCCAGAACCCAATCAACCTTCTCGTCCTTGGGCAGGCTCCAGAATTGGCGCGCGGCGTCGCACGGACCGGCGAGTTCGCTGGTGAATAAACTTGAGGACTTCATCCGCCTTAGCATCTCGTCGCGCGCATTCCACGCGCGGGTGGCGAATAGCCCCGCCGTCTCGCCGAGGGAATAACCGATCACCGCTCGCGGCTCGACGCCGAAAGACCGCAGCAGATCGCTCATCACCGTGCCGTGAGCAACCGACGAAAAAATCAACGCGTGGTAATCCTCGTTCAACGCGCGCTCAGACGCGTGTTCCCAGCCTTTTTCCCAGGTCAAGCGCCACGGAACGACCCTCTCAGGAACCATTTGCCCGCGCAGATGACCGTTCTCGGCGTCATGGCGGCGCAGGATTTCCGGCCATTGGGCGCCTAGCTCCGTCGTCATCCCCAGATATTGATTCCCCGAACCGGGGAACACGAACGCCAAATCTCCGCCTTGAGGAGAACGGTACGTGTGATGAATACGGTCAGAGGCCATTGGCCGCTCGGGATTGTCGGCGAGGGACTCGAGTGCTGCGCGAATCAACTCGAGAAGTTCCTTTCGGCTGCGCGCGACGAGCGCGCAGGCCCGCGAACTCTGGGGCGAAGATCCCCGCTTGAGCCACCAGCGCGCCGCGAGGGCCTCGATTTCCACGGACTCACTTTGTCCAAGCATCCACTTATGCAGTTCACGTAAACCCGTCAGCAATCCGTCTAGTTCATCAGCCTCGATTGCGAACAGGGCTTCCGCCCGCGCGCCCAGCGGCTGGATGCGCTCCTGATCGACGCGCTCGTCTCCGAGTTCACGTTCAAATTGTTGAAGTACCACGTGGACGGCGCCGCCATCCACGCCGAGCGACGTGACACCCGCTCGCCGCGGCCCATTGGCGCGGTCGCGCAGCCAATACTGTGGACGCCGTGGGCTGTGGAAGCGCGTAATGGCTTTAGCGAGGGGTGCCACTGGCGTGACGATCTCGGGTCCCGGCGGAAGAATTTCCTGGTATAAGGCCAACGCGGCTTTCACCAACCCCGCCAGCCCCGCCGCCGCGCCTGCGTGGCCGACGACGGTCTTCGCCGACGACAACGCCGACGGCAGATCCGACTCGGCTTGTCCGAAGACTTCCACGAGTGCCGCCGCCTCGGCGGCGTCCTCGCCCGGGTCGCCGGAGCCGTGGCACTCGATCAAGCCGATCCGCGTCGGATCGACTCGCGCGTCGGCATACGCGCGGCGAAACGACTCCGCGCAGGCCGCAGCCGTGGGAGAAGCCTCGTCGCATCCTCCGCCAGAGGCGCTGCCGACGCCTTGGATTACGGCGTAGACGCGGTCACCGTCGCGCACGGCGTCCTCGAGGCGCTTGAGAACGACGGTCGCAGCACCTTCTCCCGGTGTCGCGCCGTCGGCGGCGGCGTCGAAGGGGCGCATGCGGCCCGTCGCTGAGTAAGGCTTGAGCGCGTGCGCCCCGGCCAACGCCCGCACGTCGGAGACGACGTCCGCGGCGGAGACGACCGCCGCGTCAACCTCCCCGCGCTGCAAGGCCCGAGTCGCAGCCTCGACAGCCTTGAGTCCGGAATTTTCTTCCGCGGAGACCGTGAAGCTCGGTCCGCCCAAGCGAAATTCTCTCGCGATTCGGCTGGCCGCTATCGACGCGAGTCCTCCCATCACACGGTTGGGCGTCAGCGCCGGCCCTGCCGCCTCACGCAATGACCTCAACCATCCGGAAAGACCATCGTCGTCCAGCGACCAGCCTTTGGCACGCGCCCATTCCTTGCATCTCGAGGCGAGCGTCCAGCGAAAATCATAATGCGTAATGCCCATGTCGAAAGCCACGCCCAAGAACACCCCGACCCGGTCGCGCCCGTCCTCGGAAAGCCGCGCATCTTTAATTGCCGCAGCAGCACTTTGCAAAGCCAAGACCTGCTGCGCAAGCATCTCCTCGATTTCCTTTGGCGGTATGCGCAGACCGGCCGCGTCAACTCCGACCTCGGGCATCCATTTGCCGGAAAATGCATCCGGAACGTCGACGCCCCACCAGCGCTCGGCCGCTGACGCCGACGGCGATGTTTTGCCTCCCAACACCGCTTCTTGGAAGGCCCGCAAACCCTCGAGCGCACCGAAGCGTGCGTCCATGCCGACGATGGCGACCGCCGCGTGGGCCGGTTGCGGACGTGGCGCCGCGGTCTTGCGGCTCGTCACGCGCTTTTCCGGCGGCTCTTCGATCAACAAATGCGCATTGATACCGCCGAAGCCGAACGCAGACAGCGCGGCGCGGCGCGGCGTCTTGGCGTCGCGCCGTTCCCATGGCTCGCATTGAGTTGGAATCCGGAAAGGAGAACTTTCCAGCGACAGCGCAGGGTTCGGAGTCGTGAAGTTGGCGTTGGGCACGATGACTTTATTCTCGAATTGCAAAATGAGCTTCATCAGGCCGGCAGAACCTGCCGCGGTGAGCAAATGGCCGATGTTCGACTTGACCGAGCCGAGCGCGCATTGGCCGGAAGTCCACCCGCGATCACCCCACAACGTCTTGAGGCTGGCCACCTCGATGGGGTCGCCGGTCGGCGTTCCGGTCGCATGACATTCGATGAAATCGACCTGCGACGGCGAAAGTCCGGTCTCTCGATAGGCGGCGCGCATCGCTCTCAATTGGCCGACAGAGTTCGGCGCCAACAACGAACCGCCAACGTCGTTGGAAAGGCCACCGCCGAGCAACACGCCGCGGATCCGGTCGCCGCCACGCACGGCGTCGCTCAAGCGCTTGAGGACGAAAAGCCCCGCTCCCTCACCCACGACCAACCCGTCGGCTTGCGCATCAAACGGAGACGGCGCTCCAGACGGGGACAGCGCGCGCAATTGCGAAAATCCCATCTGCGTGTATAGGCTTTCCGGCCGCGCGATGCCGCCGGCGAGCATCGCGTCGGACCTACGGGCGCGCAATTCTTCCATCGCGAACTTGAGCGCGTACAAAGACGACGCGCACGCCGCGTCGAGCGTCCAGCAGCCCGCGCCAAGCGCGAACGCCTTGGCGAGGACCCCGCCGGGCAAGCCCGTGACGAAACGATTGGCCGGGTTAACCGAGATCGCGGCCGCGCCAGAGGTGCGCCCCAGTGCCGCGCGCTCAAAACCTGGAAGTAGCAGCGCGCGGCCGAAGGCGGAGGCCGCGTCCGTCGGCAAGGCGAGCTGCCCGATGATCACTCCCGTGCGTTCGCGTTCGGTCGGTGTGAGCTTGGCATCGTTGAGCGCCGCACGGGCCGCATGGAGTGCCAAATGGAACACCGGATCAAGGGACTGCGCCCAGTCTCGGTCGAGCGCAAGTCCCGCGGGATCGAACGTAAACCCTTCGACAAAACACGCCTTGAGCGAATAAAGCTTGTCCACGACGCCGCGCCTGGCGTCGTACATCTCGGCCGCTTCGACCGGCCACCGACCTGCCGGCACGTCCTTGGCCGCGCAGTGTTTTTGAATCAGCTGTTCCCAGAAACGATCGAGGGTAGGCGCCCCGGGGAATATGCCCCCGGCACCGACGATCGCGATCGGCTCGGGTTTAAGGGTTGTCACTTCAGCTTTCGACGAGGGCGGCGGAATCGGTAGAGTTATGTCGGAAAGCCTTTTTAAGTCCCGCCGACGCGATCGCCTCGAAGCCCTGCAACCGGGCGACGAGGGCGCCGCCGCCGTCGAGGAAGTCCACGTCGGCGCGGATCAAGCCCTCGTCGTGATGCGATACGCGCGCAGCAATGCGCAGCCCAGCGGCGGGGAATTGCGCGTACTGCCGGTAGTGCCGCGCGAAGCTCGGCAGGCAGGGCATTCCCATTTGGTCGTCGCTCCACACGATCAGCGCTTGGAACGCGGCGTCGAGTAAGGCCGGATCGACGATCCAACGGTCGCGCAGCGGCGTGTGCATCCACGCCAACGGCATCGATGCACTGATTGCGTCGACAATCACGCCTTGTGGCCCGCAGACGGCGACCGCGCGCAGAAACCGCATATGGGGACCGTGGAAGAGGACGTCCCGATAAACAGCTTCAATCGCACGTGGATATTTCGGCCCGGAAAATTCCGGCTGGGGAGGCGGGGCCGCTTCCCGTTGCGCCGCGAAAATCGCCCGACCGAAAACGCACCGGGCTCCCCTTTCGTCGCGTATTTCTACGGGAACGCTTAACGCTCCCCCGCCTTTGTCCATTTCTCCCGCATGTATAGTGATCTTGGCCGCAGTAGCGCCGAAGATCTCGATCGCCTTGGCCACGCGCAAGTCGTCGAATCCCGCGAAGGTGAGTCCTGGGTGGGCGTGCGCCGCCGCCTGCGCCATCCAATCGGCGGAAACCGCGAAAGGAAGGATCGCGCGTCCGTTGAGGACGTGGGACTTGAGAAACTCATGGGATTCGAAGGTTAACTCCCTCACGAATACGACCGACAACACTTCCGACCTCTCAAACGGTCCCGCAATAAAAATCGCCTCCGCCACGCCGGGCTCGCGTAGCTCCGCGACCAAATGATCGCCGCCAGACGAAAGCCCGATGACGCCGACTCCCTCGGCCGCGAACATTTTCTTGAGCGCCGGAGTCACCATCCCCCCGTCCCAGGGCCCCCAACCCAACGCAACCACGCGACAGTCGGGCCAGCGCTTTGCCAAAAGGTACGCCGCTTTATTCATTACCTCGTTAGCCACGGCGTAATCCGCTTGACCGACGCGACCATAGCGCGCGGTCGACGAGGAAAAGAGCGCCAACGCGCGCAGCTGGCCGCGCTTAAGGACGTTTAAAAAGGTTCGCAGTCCAACCAACTTCGTATCCAGGACTGCGTCGACTTGAGCCGCGGTTTTCTCCACGATCAACTTGTCGGCGAGTACCCCTGCCCCGTGGATAAGTCCCCGCACCGGCCCGAATTCAGCCTCGGTTTCGGCGATCAAAGCCGCGACGGCCACTGCGTCCCGCACGTCGACGCTGCGGTAACTCGCCTGCGCTCCCATCTCGCCGATGCGTGTCAGCGTCTCACGGATTTCGCGGCCGGCCATGATTTCCGCCGCTTTCGCGCCGATCTCCTTAGGACTTAAGCCCCTTTCCCGCGCGGCGATCTCGCGACGCAAGTCGGCCGCGCTTCGCGCATTTTTCAAACTCTCCGGCTCGGCGCGCAGCACCGAGCGTCCGACCAAGACCAGACGCACCTTGAATTCATTGGCTACAGCCAGTGCTGCGGCAGCCGTAACCCCTCGCGCGCCGCCGGTCACTATCACCACGTCGCCGTTTTTCAGCGCCGAACGGATCTCACCGCTACGCTGGAGCTCGACCAACTCAAATATCTTTACGCCGGCCGCCGTCACGCCGACTTCGACTGGCCCTTCATAGGAGAGTTCCTTAGTCAGGATTTTGGCGGCCTCGTCCAACGGCAAGGCCGGATCCACGTCGATCGCACGGCACGCGGCGTGCGCCCACTCGCGCGCCGCCGTTTTCATTAGTCCGGCCACGCCGCCAAACGCTGGATCCTGCTCGCGGCCTTCCGCGCCCAACGCGCCGTCTAGCCGTGTCACCGATGCGATGAGCCCGCGACCGTCGCCGGCGGCGATAATGCGCCCGGCTGATTGCGTCATCAAAAACGCTTTTTTGAGCCAGACCTCCGATTCTTCGCTCCAAGGACAGCCCGAAGATGCCGGCCGCATCGGCGCGACTAAAATAAGGCCGCCCAATTTTCCCGGAAGGCTTTGCGGATCGTCGATCGAAACGATTTCGATGGGCAAACCTTTGGCGCGGAGCTCCCGCGCCAGCGCCTGGTCAAGACCGGAGTCGCGCGTGATCGCGATGGTCCGGGAGGCGTCGTAGACGAATGCGTCGCGCGGACCGACTGGAACAAGCTCGGGAATCAAGCGCCTGATATTCGCGGACGGCTCCTCTTCTTTTGTCGCGGGAAGCGGCGCCGCCACAATCGCGGGTGACGAAGCGCCCGCGGAAAGATACTCCGAAAGCGAACGCAACGTGCGTAATGAGGCGAGATGCTCGGGCTTTATTTTGGGGGAGCCGGGCAAATGCCCGGCGACGGCGGATAATATCTCGACGCGCTTGATCGAATCGATGCCCAGGTCCGCCTCCAGGTCCATGTCCGCGCCGATAGTCTCGGCCGGATAACCCGTCTTTTCTGCGACGACCGCCATAAGAACGGTCATAGCGTCGCTCTTCGCAGCCAACGTGAGCGCTGCCGATACCACGGGAGCCGAGGGAGTCGGCATCCCCTCGGTCATATAATCTGCGATTGATTGCAATGTGCGCAGCGTTCCCAAATGCTCAGGTTTCACTTTAGGAGCGTGAGGAATTCGTTCTTGAACGGCGGATAATATCTCGACGCGCTTGATCGAATCGATGCCCAGGTCCGCCTCCAAGTCCATGTCCGCGCCGATAGTCTCGGCCGGATAACCAGTTTTTTCCGCAACCATGGCGACCAGCGTCGCGAAAATCGGGACGATCTCGGCAGTGCTCGGCGTCGAAGGCGTAGGGGTTGCCGTCACGACGCGAGGCGTACCTTGGTCGAGATAATCCGCGATGGTCCGTAACGTGCGCAGCGTCCCGAGATGCTCGGGCTTGATCTTCGGTGCCAGCGGTAGTTTTTCCTGGATGGCGGAGAGGATTTCGACGCGTTTGATGGAATCAATTCCCAAGTCGGCTTCTAGGTCCATCTGGGGATCGATCGTATTGACGGGGTAGCCGGTTTTCTCAGCGACAACGGCCAGCAACGCCGCCATCACGTCGTGGCCCACGGCCGCGGGCTTGACCGGCTCTGCGAACCGAAGTGGCGCAGTCGCCGCGGGAAACACAACAACGGGCTGCGCCTGATGGATCGACGCCGTCAGCCCCACGCCCTTGAGCTTGGCGCCCAGCGCCTGCTGCTGCTCGATCAGCGCCTGAATTGAACGTTGGGCGTAATCCTGGCCTTGCAAAAATTGCAGATGGAGTGCGGCGGTTTGTTGCTGAATTTGATTGAGGGCGTCGATGCTGGCCTGCGCGGAGGCCAAGGCCTGTGAGAGCAAAGACGGGTCGGCGGGAACCGATGAAATAGCCGCGGCCAACTTGGCAGGAGGAGGCTGCGGTAGCGTCGACCTGAACGGCGCTCCGGTCAAGGTCACCGACATTTTCGGCTTAGGCCGCGCGTCACGCAGGCCTGCTTCCCCTCCCTGCCACGACGTCAAATCAATTGGATGGCCGAGCGTGGCCAACTGAGCCAGCACGCGCGCCAAGTCTTCCGCGCCGGATTTGCGGCCGCCGGAGGAGTCGACTGCCATCGCGGTGAAATCCTTCGCCGCCAAGATCAGACCGACGAGCGATGTGAGTCGCGCCCCGGCACCGACTTCGAGGTATGTGCGCACGCCGTCACCGTGCATTGCCTCGATCATTTTCACGAATTCCACCGGTCGGGCGAGCTGCTCGGCCAGCAAGCCGCGCGCCTTCGCTGCGGCGTCGGGATATTCTTGGCCAGTCGTATTGGCATATACTGCAAGGGAGGACTTCGAGAACGAAACATCCTTGAGCGCGTCAGCCAATCCCGCCGTCGCGGCGGAAACCAAAGGGCTATGAAACGCAGCAGCGACGGGAAGGCGCGTCGATTTAAGGCCGAACTCGGAGAAAACTGCCTGCGCCTTCTCGATTTCGCTTGTCGCACCGGATAGGACGTTTTGAGCCGGCGCGTTGCGGTTGGCAACCACGAGATTGAGGTGCTGGTCGCCAAGGACTTTCTCCACCTCGGCAAGTGGCGCAGAAACAGCCAGCATCGCTCCCAAATCGCCCTTCCCAGCTGCCATCAATCGACCACGCAATCTGGAAAGCCGATGCAGTGTCGCTTCGTCATAGCGGCCCGCCGCGTGCAGTGCCACCAATTCGCCGTACGAATGTCCCGCCAGCGCCTGAGGCTTGATCGCGAAGGACTCGATGACGCGCAGCATTCCCAAGGAGATCGCGCCCAATGCGGGCTGGGCAACGTCCGTTGACCGTAGAGCCTTCTCCTGGATATCCCGCTGCTCGGCGGTCCATGCTGGATGCGGGAAGATGAAATCGGACAAGCGGCGCTCCGAGGAAAACGCCGCATCGGCGTTTTCCAATGCCGAGAAGGCTTGGGGGAACTGACAGACGAGGTCACGGCCCATGCCGACGTATTGGGCGCCTTGTCCGGGGAAAAGGAGGCCGAGCTTGCCCGGGGTTCCGGAGCCGAAATATATCCCCTCGGGGGAGGACCAGGACGGCTTGCCGCCGTTTTGAGCCAATAGGGAAACGGATTTAGCGATTAATGTGCTGAAGTCTGCCGACTTAAGCGCGACGACGACTAGTCGGCACGAAGATTGGGCGCTGAAAGCGGCCCTGCTGTTCATGGAAGCGGAACGGAGTTCGTCCCACGACTTAAGATTCATGAACGGCTTTAATTTTGAAACCACCTCATCCGTATCGCGGCCGGACAAGGCGATCAGTTCGATGTCGGCCTCCCAATCGACCACCGATTTTTGGGGATTATACTCTTCGAGGACTGCGTGAAAATTGGTCCCGCCGAAACCGAGCGCCGAACATGCCGCGCGACGTGGGTGCCCCGCGGGCGGCAACCAGGGGCGCTTATCGAGGCTCAAGTAAAACGGCGATTGCCCCTGCGCCAGGATCGGGAGTGGTTCGGACACCTTGATCGTCGGCGGCATGACTTTGTGATGAAGCGCCATCACGGTTTTGACCAACGCCGCAGAACCAGCGGCGGCCTTGGTGTGGCCGATCTGGGATTTGACCGAACCCAGCGCGACCCACGTCCCGCTTTTCCCGGTCTCACGATAGACCTGCGTCAACGCCTCAACCTCGATGCCGTCGCCAACGGTCGTGCCGGTGCCGTGCGCTACCACCAGCTCAATGGTATCGGGCGAGACTCCGGCCACGCGATAGGCGTCTTTCAACGCGCGCGTCTGGCCGCCGACGCTGGGAGCGTAAATTGATTTTCCGCGGCCGTCGGACGAGGTCCCGATTCCGCGGATCACGGCATAAATGCGATCGCCGGCCTTTTCCGCGTCGGTCAGGCGCTTGAGCGCCACCATGCCGATCCCCTCGCCGAGAGTGGTGCCGTCAGCCTTGGCGTCGAAAGGCTTAGCGTGGCCGCCGGGAGAAAGCGCCGGCGTTTTAGTGAAGCAGGTGAACATGAAAATATCGTTGAACGTATCCACTCCGCCGGTGAGGACCATGTCGGCCCGGCCGGCTTGCAGTTCGAGGCAGGCAAGATGCGCGGCCGACAGCGACGAACCGCACGCGGCGTCCACGACGCAGTTGGTGCCGCCCAAATCGAAGCGGTTGGCGATGCGGCCCGCGACCACGTTACCGAGAAGTCCCGGGAACGAGTTTTCCTGCCAGCCGACATAAGAATCGGACACTCGCGCGACCACGTCATCGGCCACGTCTTTGGGGACGCCGGCGTCCAATAATGCCTTGCGCCAGCGCGGATGACCAAGCCGCGCACCCAAAGGCACGACCAGTTCCAATGCACCGGTCACGCCCAAAATCGTCGAGACACGCGAACGGTCCCAGGCCTTGTCGACCGGATATCCTGCGTCGGCCAGGACCATTTTCGCGGCGACGAGCCCGAAGAGCTGCGCGGGGTCGGTGGCTTCGAGATTGTTCGGGGCCATTCCGAATTCTGACGGGTCAAAATCGTATGGCTCCAGGAATCCGCCCTTGTAGGAATAGACGTGGTCGGGCTTCTTCGGGTCCTTGTCAAAGTAGTCCTCGGGATTCCAATGCGAGGGCGGAACGTCGCGGATCGCGTCGACCTTGTTTTTGACGTTCGCCCAGTATTCCCGCAACGTCTTCGCCTTGGGAAAAACGGCGGCCACCCCGATCACGGCCAGGGGAACGTTTTTCGGGTCCGGGTTCATGGGCTTGGAGTTCATGTTAATTGAGGTGTCGATCGAGTTCTTCCGACGTCAACGGAGCAAGTCGCAGGGCTTCAGCGGAAACCGCTATTCCTTGGCAACGCAGAATATGAGCGCGCGTCAAAAATGCGGCTCCGTAAAGAAGGTTGCGGGCCACGACGGCGACGCGACGATTCCCGGGTTCGGCCAAAAAAGAACCCGCCGTCCACTCATTGAACGCGCCCATTGCGGGGCCGCACCAGATCTGATAATCCAGTGTCCGGTCCGAAACTCCGGCGTTAGCCCAACGCGAGGCCTGGCCGAGATACGAACGGAACACCAGCGCCAGCTTGTGCTTAGGATCGCGCTGCGCGCGCTCTAATTGCGCGGGGTCGCGTTCCGAGAAAAAGGCCTGCGTTTTTTCCCAGACGCTGTCGAGGTTCTCGCGAAACAGGTCGCGCTCAAGCCGCTGGCGAACGGTGGGCGGCAAAGAATCGATGGAGTCGTGCGCGCGGTAAATTTCGTAGAGCTTCGCGGCGCGCATCGCGAACATACTGCCACGCTTGAGGATTTGGACCTTGACGCCCATTTCGAACATGTCGGCGGCGGGCGCCATCGCGACGTCCGCCTGGCCCGCGGCCGCGAGCATTTTGCGTACCGGATCCGAGGAACCGGATTCGACGCAAGACTGATTGATCGAACCGGTCAAGACATAGGACGCTCCCATCAAATACGCGGCGGCGACAGAAGCCGGAGTGGCGATGCCGCCCGCGGCGCCGATACGGGGAGGTATTGCGTATCGACGCTTGGCTTGGATGCGGTCGCGCAGAGCGATGATCGCGGGTAACAGCGAAATCAGCGGGCGATTGTCCGTGTGTCCCCCGCTGTCGGCTTCGACGGTGACGTCCGAAGCCATTGGAATCTCCGTGGCGAGCGCGGCTTGCGCCGGGGTGATGTGCCCGACCGAAACCAATTCGCGCAGCAAGGCTTCGGGAGCGGGCGATAGGAACTTCTCGGCGACTTCGGATCGGGAGACTTTAGCCACGACTTTATTGGGCGCAAACACGCGGCCGTCGCTTGCGCGTCGCAGGCCGGTCGTCCGGTAACGCACGATCGCGGGCGTGAGGGCCATAAAGGCCGAGGCTTCTGCCAGGCACACGCCCCGGCGCAGCAGCAGGTCGCACACCCCCTCTTCGAGCGCCGAGTCGTTCGGGCTGTGGATGAGGTTGACTCCAAACGGCAGTCCTTCCAGCGATTTTTGCAGCCGTTCAATCGCCGATTCGACGCGATCAAGGGATAGGCCCGCCGAGCCGAAAAAAGACAACACACCCGCACGCGCCCCCGCCTCGACCAACTCCGCCGAGGCGATGCCATTGGCCATCGCGCCGGTCGCATAGGCATACCGCACACCGTGCGCGAGGGTGAATTCCCGGTCTCCCAGGCATTCGGGGGACATCGCGGGAACGAACGCCGCTCCGATCGTCAAGGACCTTTTCAGGTCGCCTAAGGCGGCGCGCATGGCAACCACGTCGGAAAGGTCGAGGAGGGCTGACGCTGTGCTCGGTGTCAAATCAGACTCGCGCGCTAATTCTGAGAATGCGCAATTATAGCGCTTTTCCGGCAGAAAGCGGGCGGGCCTCTTTGCTAGGATGTGCGTCGGATGCAAGCCCACTTCCATGCACTCTTGACGGTGTGGTTTCACTTCGTCGAAGCCTATGGTTACTGGGGCATATTTCTATTGATGGCGCTCGAAAGCTCAATCGTTCCAATCCCAAGCGAAATCGTCATGCCCCCCGCCGCGTATTGGGCGGCCCAAGGCCGCATGGACTTCTGGCTTGTCGTGCTCGCGGGGACTTTCGGCAGCCTGTTCGGCTCGGTGGCCAGCTACTTCGCATCCCGAGCAGTCGGAACGCTGTTTATCATGCGTTACGGCAAGTTCATCCTGTTGCCCCCGGAAAAAATCGTGGCTGCGGAAGCCTGGGCGCGTGAGTACGGCGTCTCGGGAATTTTCTTCGCGCGACTATTGCCGGTTGTGCGTCACTTGATTTCCATCCCAGCGGGGATCCTGCGCATGCCGCTGACGGCGTTTGCCGCGGCAACGACCGCTGGTGCTTTCTTGTGGTGTGGGGTCCTTTCCTGGTTCGGGGCGAAAGTCATCGGCGACGCGCCGCATTTGCTCGATTCGCCGGAACAACTGGCACACGCCTTGCGGCAAAAAATGCATTGGCTAGCGCTGGGCATCGCCCTGCTCGCGATGGCTTACGCGGCGATGACTTGGCTTAAGCGACGCAGCACGTCAACCGTTTTACGCGCCTAACGGCACGGTCAATCCTCGAGCGCCTTCAGAAGACGCTCGCAGCGCTCGGATCCGAGTAGAAGGAGCAGCGAGCAATCGGCCGACAACTCCTCGGCCAACATGTGGACGTACGCCATCAGAAAAAAGGCTTTTTCGGACTTTGCCGAGCGGCTGGGCGCGGCACGGATCAGGTCCTGGCGCCGGCCAACGACGGTCTGTGGCGCTGAAAGAAAAAAGACATCGCCGGTCGCGTCGGCCAACGTATTGGCGACCGCATGAACGATCACGTTCGACATCTCGGCGATCGTGTCGCGAACCCACCGTTCGGTGACATCGGGCTGCGCCGGCCCGCTGGGGAAGAACGCTTTCGCAAGACGCGGCGCGCTTTCTCTCGAAAACATCACGCCGAACACCGCGCCGGGCATCGTGAAGAAGCTGCCATAATGCTCTTGATCGCCGCCTGAATTGTCGGTGAATTTATCAGTGGGAACGGGTCGTAGCGACACTTCCTGCGTCTGCCAGTTGGTATGTAAAAGTGTGGCCAACCTTTCAGCGCTTTCCGAAACGCCTGTCTCGAACAACCGAATCAACGCCTTCTCAGATTGTGCGGAAATCATGGCTTGACGGCGCGCGAAAGAGCCTCCTGGAGTTCTCCCGGCTCGAATGGCTTGCCCAAAAATCCGACCGCACCCGCCGACTGGACGATTTCCTGGATCTTTTGCTGGCAATTTCCTGACACGACCAGCACTTTCACCTGAGGATCGATTTGTCGCAAGGCCTTGAGGGTTCCGACTCCGTCCCCTTTGATCAGCGATAGGTCCAACGTCACGATGTCGGGCTTAAGCCTGCTGTAGGCTTTGAGTGCTTCTTCCTCATCGGACGCCTCGGCCACCACCTCATGCCCCGCTTCCTCAAGATAGCCCCGCAAGACAAAGCGCATCGGTAGGCTGTCGTCAACGATCAGTATCCGTAAGACTTGTGCCATCTCACTCTCCCTTACTTCCCTAGAAGAATGCCCCCCCGGCGCGAAGTTGTCAAGGTCTGATGATAAGATCAGAGTTTCGTTCGGCTACCGCCTCGCCGCGTCCGGCGAGACGGCGTGAGTCAGGACTGGGCCGAAACGCTTTTGGCTTGTCGCCAGCGCTCAAGCACGAGTGCCGTCACCGCGGCGCGAGCTTGGGCGGTCACCGGATGCGCCACGTCGAACCAACGATCGCTAGCGGTTCCTTTTCCTTTTTCGGCGGGAAAAACGACGAATGGCTCGTCGTCGCCCGGCTCATCGCGCTTCAGCACGCGAATACCCTTGATCACAAATGAGTCCGCGATCAAGAGTTCGGCGAAAGCCAACAATCTCGTCGGACGATCCGACGAGTCCTGAAACGGGCGCACGCGCGCCTCGAGCTTGGGTAGTATTGTCTCCATGTCTCCTCCCGTGGCGTCTGGGACGCCCAGTCGTATACGCGAAAGGATCGGAAAAAGTTCCTTAGTACGACCACTCATAGGACGAGCGGTGGGAATCGAGGGCGTCCACATGGGCGATAAACTTCTCGTATACGGGATGTCGCGCGATGGTCGTGGAGTCGCCGATGACGATCAGGCAGCGGCGCGCGCGGGTGATGGCCACGTTCAAGCGGCGCATATCTCCCAAAAATCCGATTTGGCCCGCCTCGTTAGAGCGCACGAGGCTTAGAATGACAGCTTCTTTCTCGCGGCCTTGGAAACCATCGACCGAACCGATTTCAAGGCCGGGTGCATGCGCGATGGTTTTGAGCAGTTTCGCCTGAGCCACATATGGCGTCAAAATCGCCATGCTTTTGGCCGCCAGACCCGCGTGGAGCAGCTCATTCATGATTCTCACCGCAAGCTCGGCTTCGCCCCGGTTCTCGCGGCTTTCCAAAAGCTCGTTCCACGTCTCATCATAGCCGGCGCCCGCGGTGTCGACGAAGGTCACGGGTTTTGAGGTGAGCGGCGTTACCGCGACTCCGGGAAGTTCGCTCGAGACATGGCGCGCAACGCTCTCGTCGGCGATCAACTTGCCCTCATAAAAACTATCCGAAGGAAAGCGCATGATATCCTCGTGCATGCGATACTGCACGCGAAGCAAGGTCTGAAAGGACACCGGCAGGAGGTCTTTCAGGCGGTCGAACAAGGTCACCGCCAGGCCGCCTTCGGCCGCCTCTTTCGAATAAATTGTCGGAGGCAGCTGGTTGGAGTCCCCGGCAAAAATTGTTTTTTTGGCCATTGTCAAAGGGACCCACGACAGCGCCTCGGTCGCCTGCGAGGCCTCGTCCAACGCGACCAAATCGAAATCGCCTTTCACAAAGCGCTTGGAAATGCCCGCGTGTGTTCCGAGTACGACGTTCGCAGACGCCACGATCCGGCGCTGAATCTCGAATTCCAGATCGCGGGCCTCGCGCCAAAGCCGCGAGACCTCTCGTTCTCTCGCCTGGCGCTCTTCGTAACCGAGCTGGGCGCGGCCCATGCGCGATTTCCTGTGGATCAAGCGCTCGCGCAACGCGTCGAGGTCGCGTACCTGCTCGAACACGGGATCTTCTTCCGTCTGGACCGCCAGGTTGCCGTGACGCAGGCTCTCCAGGGTCCGAGCTGGATGGCCCAGGCGCACAACCCGCAACCCAGTCAGCAACAGCTTTTCGAGAATATTATCGACCGCAATATTGGACGGAGCGGTGGCCAAGACACGCTCGCCGCGGGACACGTGCTGGCGGATAATCTCGACGAGGACCGTCGTTTTTCCGGTTCCCGGAGGACCGTGAACCAGGGCCACGTCATCTGCAAAGACGGCGCGCTTCACCGCCTCTTGCTGGAATTCGTTCAACGACGGATTGAAGAACGTCATCTTCGTCGCGCGTGAGCGTTGCGGATCGGTCTCGCCCAAGAATATTTCCCGAAGCGTCGACAGCCGGGAACGCTTGGACTCCGCGGCGGTGATCAGCGCCTTACGCATACGTTGATACGTCGCGTCGGAGCCAAGCAAGTCGATTTGCGAGGCTCCCCGAAATTCCTCTTCAGGGCCGGGAGAGTTCAGCGCTACGGTAACGCGGTATTCCTCCACTTTGTACAGTGTCCCTTCAACGGCGCGGGGTTCAATATTCGGCGGGAAAGTGAGTAAAACGTTGTCGCCCGAATTCATCGCATGAAAGGGCGACAGCTCTTCTCCCAGTGCGGGACGGGAGAAGACATACATCGTCATCCCCCCCATTCCGCCTTCTATGCCGTCGAGGGTCAGGCCGGTAACAGTCTTGCCGAGAGCTTCCCGCTGGGACACGGGAAACTTCCGCAATTCTCGCAGGTTTTCCGCCTTTTCGGCCTCGCGTTCGAGGTCAATTAGATGCTGGAGGCGTTCGAAGTGTTCTTTGCCGACCATGGGGGCGGCTATTCTAGCACTTGCGATCAGGGGAGACCCAAACTAAACGCTCGCATTGAAATCGAACCGTTCTGAATGCCTTCGAATTCAAAATGAAATTCATCGTCGGTATCTCCTGCGCCTAACGCATATAGCATCGGCGCATAATGGTCCATCGTGGGCACCGCCAACTGACCGGACGGCGCTGCGTCGACACCGTCGCAGAGCGCATCCAAATCTCTTTCCAGCAAGCGTCCTTTCGCCCATTCGTCGAATTCGACCGCCCAATCGAACGGTGCGGCGTCAGCGTCAAAGTCGATCTTCCTCAAATTATGAACCATGTTCCCAGACCCAATAATCAGCACGCCCTCGTTGCGCAACGGGCGTAGACTGCGTCCCAATTCCAGGAAGTGCCGCGCGGGCCCGCGGAAATCGATGCTCAATTGCACCACCGGAATATCGGCATTTGGAAACATGAATTTTAAAACACTCCAAGCGCCATGATCGAGCCCCCACTCGCCCGAATCCAGCTCGCAATCATCTGAGAGCAGTTCGCGTACGCGGCGAGCCAACGCGGGCGAACCCGGAGCTGGGTACAAGACGCGGTATAAGGTCTCGGGAAATCCCCCAAAATCATGGATCGTTCGGGGCTTGAGCATGCCCGTCACTCGGCTTCCGTCCGTTAGCCAATGCGCGGACACGCACAGTATCGCCTGAGGAGCTCCCAGGCGCCCGCCCAATGCCGCGAGCGCACGGGTGAACTCGTTGTCGGCGACAGCGTTCATCGGGGATCCGTGGCCGACGAACAAGACAGGCGATCGTTTCATCTGTAACATTATCGGATACATTTGATCGTTACGTCAACCGTGCCGCGCTGATTTGATATCCTGACTCGTGGCCCTCGCGCGGTTCCGCAATCTCCGAAAAATTCTTAATAAAAGGCCTGAGCCTGGCTCGGGAGATTTCTCCTGGGACGCAGATGAGCAGGTCGCGGGAAACCGGGTCGTCCTATACGTCCACGGGCGCGAACTGTTTCCCGCAATGGCGAGCGCGATCGAAGACGCTAAACACTCCGTTAACTTTGAAACCTATACCTTCGAAGGGGCACTCACCGGTCGCACGTTCGCGGAATTGCTTGCAAAAAAAGCCCGCGAAGGCCTGCGCGTGCGCCTGATCTACGACTCCGTAGGCTCGCGGGACATCGATCCAACTTACCTGACCCTCATGCGCAACGCCGGAGTGCAAATCCTCGAGTACCACCCCGTGGCACCCTGGAGCGCGCGTTGGGCGTGGAATAAGCGCAATCACCGCAAGATCATGGTCTGCGACGGTCGGATCGGCTTCGTCGGCGGAATTAATATATCCGACGAAAACGCCCCGGCCGACGTCGGAGGAGGGGACTGGCGTGACGCGCACGTCAGCGTGGAAGGTCCCATAGCCTACGATCTCGACCGGCAGTTTCGCGTCGTCTGGTACAAGGAAACGGGCCGGTGGTTCGAATCGGTCGGCGACCCGACGGTCTCGGCTGGAACGGCGCGGGTAAAAATCGCCGCGAATTCGGAATTCCTCAAGCGTTTCGTCATCCGGGAAGCCTATATCAACGCGCTTCGCGCCGCGAAATCGGAGGTCATCATCGCCAACGCCTATTTTATTCCCGGGTGGCGCATTCGCCGGGAGTTGGCCGCCGCGGTCAAACGCGGAGTCTCCGTAAGAGTTTTGGTTCCCGGCAGCTCGGACTCGAAGGCTGTTTGGTACGCGATGCGAGCGACTTATGCTTCGCTGCTGGCGCAGGGCGTGAAGATCTTCGAATGGCAGGGTCCGATGATGCACGCGAAAGCCGTTTCCGTCGATCGGTTATGGAGTTCCGTCGGCACGTTTAATCTCGATCACCGCAGCTTGATGTACAACCTCGAGGTCAACTTGAATGTTCTCGACCCCGCGCTCGCGCGGGAACTGTTGACTCAATTTGAAAAGGGTGTCGAAGGCTCGCGGGAAATCACCTTGGATGTTTGGCGACGGCGGCCGCAGATCGACCGCCTGACGGAACGACTCTGCTCATTCTTCGCCTATTTGTTCTGATTTGATAAAATTCCCTCTGCGATGAAGCGCCTATACTTGATGCGGCACGGACACGCCCCTTCGACACAGGATGCGGGAGTGAAGACCGACGCGCTGCGACCTTTGTCCGCTAAAGGCGCCAAGGACGCCGATCGCGCCGCCCGTGAAATCCTACGCCGAGGCGGCCGACCAAGCATCATCCTTCACTCACCGTTGGCGCGGGCTGCGCAAACCGCCCGCACGGCAGCACTCGCCCTCGGAATTCCTACGGAGGAATTCCTCCCGTTGGACAACACCTTGCCCGGCCCGGAAACGTTCGCCGCGTTGAATCGACGTGCCGCTGACGCGACTGAACTCTTGGCCGTGGGACATCAGCCGCAGGTCGGTGAGCTCTCGGCCATGATCGCCGACTTCGTGTTCGACTTTCGTCCCGCCGGAGTCGTCGCCATCGAGTTGTCGCCCGCGCCGCGGGTGCTGTGGGCGGTCAATCCCGACGAGCTTGACAGGCCCTAATGCCCGACCGGCGCCGACGCGGTGATTTCACAGACGTCCTCCTCTCTTGGGGTTCCCTCCCTTACGACTTCCTTTACCCAGCGCTGGGAGCGATTCTGGGCATGGGCTCGCCAGTCGGAGCTTTCCTGCTTCGTTATTGGCTTGCCAACCCGGTTCTGACCCCGCCCTGGGCTCGGGCCGAGCTGCAATACAACTTCCTGTTTTACTGCTATATGGCCGTGGGCACGATCCTGGCCTTTAGCACGTTCGGATATTTGATTGGAATCCGCTCCGAACGCCAGCGCTTGCGCAACCGCCAGCTTGCCGCGCGGGTCGAGGAGCTCCACCTAAAGTCCGTGACTGACGCGCTGTCTGGAGCCTTCACTTACGGGTATCTCTACGAAGTCCTGGACATCGAGATCCAGCGGACTTTGACCGACAAATCGCCGCTTTCGGTGATGATTCTGGACATCGACGAATTCAAGCGCATCAATGACGGCCATGGCCACTTGTTCGGCGATCGCGTGATCAAGGAGACTGCAGAAACCATTTCCGCCCACATCCGCTCCCACGATATCCTCGGCCGCTATGGCGGCGATGAATTTGTGATCGTGATGCCTGGATGCGACCGCAAAACTGCGCTACACATAGCGGAACGGGTGCGCGCCGGCATCGCCAAAAACGGCTATATGACGACCGTCAGCATCGGTGTCGCGACCTTCGCGGGCTCCCAGATACAAAAGTCAAGCGAACTTCTTAACGAAGCGGACATGAATCTTTACCAAGCCAAACATGACGGCCGCAATTGCGTGCGCGCGGCCCACACCATCCAGGACAGACGCGCCTAACGAAGCTGGTTAGCGGCAAGCCTCATGAGGATTTTCCGTCCTCGGTCGACTTCTCGCAATCACGATTGAAGTCACATCTACGGCAGAACGAGACGTCGGCCTCGAAAGCGCCCACCTCAATGCCCTGCACAACGGCGAGAATGTCTGCGGTCAAGCCTTCCTCACCGGCGGGGTCGTATGGGACGCTGACGCGGTCTCCCGTTGCGACGCAGTCCACCGTCAACGTCGCGGGACGAATTCCCAGCCCATTCCTCGCCCCTAGCGCGTAAAACCTCATTTGCAGGTCGGCACTGACATTTTCGACGCTCGGCACGCTGGAGCCGGTCTTATAATCGATCAGCTCGTAGGCTCCGTCGGGGGCTTGATCGATACGATCGATCATTCCGCGGACATCATGCGGTCCCAGCGCCCAAATAAATTCCTTCTCGATGCCGATAGTGCGCGCCCGGCGGGAGGATTCGTCGCCGTGAAACCGAGTCAGTATCCGCTCCGCTTTCGCGTATCCGCGCGACTCCGCAGACTCGTCGGAATATCCCTCGGTGATCCAAGCGGCGCGCAACGCGTCAATCAACGCGTCGAGTGAGCGTTCGCCGGAGGAAAGCCACGATTCGAGCGCGCGATGTATGGATAGGCCGAACGAAGATTTCGCATTGAGCGGGATTCGTCGGCCGTCGACGAATATCAATTTGTATTTCCAAGGGCACTCGCGGTAGATCCGGAAGCGAGTGAAGGAGATTTCCATCCTATTCGACGGCGCGCACAAAGTCCAGCAATGAGTCGCCGTACTTCTCTCGCCTATAGCGCTCCCATCCCGGTGGGGCATCGACAATTTCCTTGATGTGATGCTGTACGATGATCAGTGCTCCCGCGGCCGGCAAGCCCGCTTCCACGACGCGGCACAACGACTGTGTGGAATAAGACAGCGGCCGGTCGTCTGAATCGCGGTATGGAGGGCCCAAATAGATTATGTCGAAGTTCGGGACGCCGGCACGGTAACTCACCCACGACAGGTCCACGAGAATGTTGCCTTGGCCGGTCGACGCGCGCGCCTGCAGGCCCAACGACGCGAGATTTTGGTCGATAACCGCAAGGCAGCGCTGATCATAATCGACAAAGAACGCCCGCTCGGCACCCCGCGACAAAGCCTCCAAGCCCACGGATCCCGTTCCCGCATACAGGTCAAGGAATCGAGAACCGGCCAAGCGCGGCCGAAGGATGTCAAAAACTGACTTTTTGATCCGCGCAGAGATCGGCTTGACGGGCAAGCTCTTGGGCACGCTTTTGAACTGGCGACCTCGATTCGACCCTGCCATTATGCGCATGTGGTATTATATAGGAAAGCATGCCCCCCCAAATCATCGTCGTCGACGACGACCCCATCGTCGGGAATCTGAGCCTCGATTTACTCAAAGACGCCGGATTTTCGGCTCTCTTAATCAACGATTCGAAGAGCGCGCAAGAAGAGATTAAGCGTCTACAGCCATCGCTCGTCGTGCTCGATATCCTGATGCCAGGAATAGACGGTTTGACATTGTTGCATCGCCTAAAATCCGACCCGGCGACCAAAGACATCCACGCGATCGTGGTCTCCGGAAAATCCTTTGGCGCAGAAAAAACGCGTGCGTTGCAATTTGGCGCTGAACTCTTCATTGAAAAGCCCTACAACGTCGAGACCTTCAGCGAACAAATCTCAGATCTTTTGAAGTCCGCCCCGCGTATTGCCCCGGCACCCCTGGCCGTGGTGCCCAATCGCGCCGTTCAAATCACCTTCTGGGGATGCCGCGCCCCCTCCACCGACGTATTTCCCGTCTCACCACTCTACGGCAAGAACACCTCCTGCCTTGCTATCGAACTACCCGAAGGCATGCTGATTTTCGACGCGGGCTCGGGCCTCGTGCCGCTGGGCGACGAGCTGATCTCGACCCGCAAACACCTTGACCTCTGGTTATTTCTGACCCATTTTCATCGTGATCATGTCGAGGGGCTATCGCGTTTCGCCTGCGCCCGTGACGAAAAATTCACGATCCATATCGCCGGAGCCAACGAACCCGACAAGACCTTGGACACGCTGGTAGCACAGGCATTCCAACCCGGGTTCGGCGACGAGGCGCCTGCCTGCCGCCTGACGCTATATGAACTGATCGAGGAAACATACGAAATCATGCCCGGCGTGCGCATTACCGCCTTCTTTTCAAATCATCCCGGCACCACGCTCGGATTCATCCTGCAGACGGAATCGAAAAAGATCGTTTACTGCCCAGACAGCGAAGTCTACGGCGAGGCCGCGACGGCTCTACAAGATTACGACGAAAAGCTCGGCAGCTTGATTCGCGACGCTGACATGCTGATCCACGACGGCCGCTACACTGATGCGGACTACCATTCCAATCGTAATACTGGACACTCGAGCTTCACCGCCGCGATCGACCTCGCCGGGCACAATCACGTTAAACACCTCGTGCTCGTCCACCAAGACGGTCGCTACTCAGACGACGATCTCGATCAGATGGCGCAGACCGCACAAGAACGCCTGCGCGACCGCGGATACAAAATGACGGTGGAACTGGGTCGCGAAGGCCTGCGGCTCGCCCTTTAGGGCTCGGTAAACAATAAATGACACGCTTCGGAGGTCCGCCGTTGAGATGATTTCGAGGCGCGACGAGGAAG
>JANPGH010000092.1:0-5909 GCA_031423795.1 Elusimicrobiota bacterium
GACAGTGCGGGTCTAAGAACGTAGAGCAACAGCCGCTCAAGGCCCGCGCGGTCGTGGGCTTCTACGATTGTCCCCCCATCCAGCGAAAATCCCCCATGCGGCCAGGCCAGCATCGAGGCCACCGCCTCACGGGGCATCACCCCCAGCCGCTGCATCCGCTTGAGAATACGATGGCGTAGCTCAGCGGCGAGACGGGTGACGTCTTCGCCGTTGGGCACGGGAGCTGGGTGAAAGTTCAAAACACCCTGGTCGAGACTGAACACCCCATCTGAGACCACGGCATGGTCGTGCAAGTGCAGGTTCACGCTTGAGCCAAAGCGCTGGAGCACGTGCAACTGCGCGGGGGCTGCGTGTTGGGTGGTGGTCTTGGCGCTGCGGCGGTAGAAGCGCGTCAGGGCCGAAGCCAAGATCCGACTGATCTCACCAGGAAGGCGTGGGTTGCGATGCACGAAGTAACGCTTAGGCAGCACCAGGACCCACTGCCGGTAGGCAACCTCAGCCAGAAGTTCCTCCATTGCCTGAGTGCTTTCCACCACCGCGCGCTTGGCATCGCAAGACGGGCAAGCCATGCGGCGTTTGCATGAGAACGGTACGAAACGGCTGAGGCCGCAGTCCGGGCAGGCAAAGCGGGCCACGCCGAAGCGCGGGATGCCGCACTCGAGGAAGGCCCGAAGGGAGGCCTCGGCGCAGGAGGCCGTCGCGACATCGGGTAAGCAGCGCCGCAGGCTAAGGTAGGTCTCGAGTCGGTCGAGGATGACTTGGTAGAGCGGGCTTGCGGCGGCGTCGCGCGGCTGATACGACTTGACGATGGGCGCTTGGGGCACCCATTCATACGAGCCATCCGGTTAGATTGTTCCGTAGTGAAGGCGCCGTAGGGGGGATGGTCGATGGCCTTGTGATTATCGAATATCCGAGAACCTATTGGTGTCCACCTGGGCGTCCAAACGCGATGTAAAACCGCGGTAAGCGGCCGTCTCGGGCGCACACACCGGCGCACGGCGATCTCGGCGGGAGGCGCGTCCTGCGACGATGACGAAGACGGAGAAGCCGTCGCTGTGGACGCGAGTGTCGCGTAATTGAACTTGCCGTCGGCGCCTTGGACGACACGAACATGAAAATCGTCCGACGTCACTGTGGCCACGACGAACCGCCGGCGCATCAATGCCTTCCACGATGGGCGCAACCGAAAAGTTCCCACATCGAGGAATGTCCCCGCTCCGAAATCCGGGAACTCCGACACTTCCAATCCGTTCAACGTGAGTCCGCGTAGTCCAATGCTGGCGGACTGAAGGCGGATGTCGCGTCCCAACTGTTTTTTGGCGGCGTCGACGACCATCGCCCGAATCTTGGCTTCCGGGAACCCCACCGTCGGTGCGTTGGATAAAATTTACGTCGGCTACGGCTTCAAAGCGATTTCAAAACAGAACGGCATGTCGCACACGTTCTACACGCATCCTGCGGACCCGACCAGAATCCGCGCCACGCTTGCGACCGACAACGTCGACCAAGCGGCCAATGGCCGAGATCTCGCGATTCTCCGCGCGAATATCGCGCATCTCCAAGAATTGTATGGACACCGGGATGCAGACCCCGCCGGAGCTCCAGAAGAGATCAGTCTTGAGCAGCTCCGCGCCGTCTTGCTGTCCGCTCAGCCGAAATAAACAGCCTCGATAGCATCCGGCACGTCCTCTACTCGCAAATCTTTAAAGAATCGAGCTGGCTTTTAGCCGAAGTGAAGCTCCGGTCGGGCGCATTCATTCACGACAGTCATCAAATCTAGATTCATCGGCCCACGGATTCGCCTGTGCGCTTGAACAACGGGTAGAAATATCCCCCGTAAGGAGCATCGGGATAATTCGGATTGTAGCGCCAGCCCCCGACCCACGACCGTTGTGTGTGAAAAGCCACTCCGTCAATGCCAGTTGCCAGGAGGTGCTGGCCTGGCGCCCGCCGCGTGAGGCTCTTGGAGCGCTTCATGTTCAAACCGATTCAGCCAAATTCGTGGCCTCTTTGCCAAGGCAACACTTTTTATATTTCTTACCGCTGCCGCACGGACAGGAATCGTTGCGGCCGATTTTCGGGGTTTGGCGCTCGACCGGCATAGTCCAGGAACCCATGCGCTCCTGCACCCGCCGGCGCTCTTCTGCCTCGATCTCATCGGCGTCTTCGCTCTTGCCGCCTTCCCGAAGCACGGGAACAAGCCGCTCTTGAATCGTCCGATAGTCGCGATCATCATCGGCCATCTCCAGGCAGCGCCGGTATTGGGCCTCGGCCGAGACAAAATCCTTGAGCTCGGCATGAACGTCGCCGGCCTTGATCTGCGCCCAGATGTCCTCCGGGAATTTCTCCAGATTTTTGCGCGCCTGGTCGAGTGCCTCGTCTCGGCGTCCGGCCTCGGCCAGAAGAATGGCTCGATCTCCCAGGAAATTCTCCGCTTGGGTGATTTCCGACCAGGCCAGGCTCATGCGGGCGGCTTCGTCGATCAACTTTCCAGAGGCCAGCGCCTGCGGCATGGGGATGAGCCAATGCCTCAACTGGAAATTGACGTGGGCATTGAATAGCTCAAGCCGTGATGGCTCAGGATTCACGGCCTCGTAAAGTTCCATGGCGACCGCGTATTGGTCCTTGAGCTCAGTGGGCCCGATACCGTATTCATCGGTGCGCTTGATCGCGGCCTTCACCTTATCAGCCAGCGGCGCGAAGGCGCCCAGCTTATCCAGAATCTCCTGCTTGCTCAGGCGGGGCTCCTCTTCGCCTTCATCCCAGTCCGGATACTGCTCCGGCGCTTGGCCGTGACGCTCTATGGTCCTCGGATAGCGGGCTTCGGGATCGGCTTCGCAGGTCTCCAGCAGCTTAAGCCGATGTCGCCATTCGTCTCCATAGTCGAAAATGTAGGCGATGATCTGGCCCGCCGAGAGAGCCAGGGAATCCATGGAGGCTTTATTCGCCCAGCGTGACTTCTCCCCGCCTTGCAACCATTTGCCGAAACCATCATTGCTTTCCCGCGGCGAAACGTACTGCGTATTCTTGTCCCAGTAGCGGCCGCTCAGGAAGAATGCGTAGAGATGATCATCATCCCAGTTGAAGGCGGCCTGGATGGCATCGTGCAGATCGTTAAGCGTTTGGTCGCCGCGGATCTCGATGTTCCGCCAGACTTCCTCTCGCCATTCGAGCTTTACCCGGAAGCGATAGATTTTCATTGCTCGGCCTCGCACTCAACGATATCTCGAATCTCCTGGGGGATCTGAGCCTTGGGGCCGGGCAGTTTGGTCAGGAAGCGCGGATGAATGCGCCAGTATGTGTCCTTGGTCTTGATGCTGAGGGTCTTCTGATTGACGCGGACCACCACGCCCTCGACCGGACGCCCCTCGCTTTGAAAGCTGACGCGGTCGCCGATCTCAAACCGATCGAGGTGCGCCCTTGTCTTGAGGCTCTGCAAATAATCGACGCGCCGACAGATGCGTTTGTTCAGATCCAGCAACTGTTCCAGCGAAAGCTTTTCGATATCCATTATCCTTCTCCTAATGCAGGATGCCGGCCTCAGACGAAACCGGCTTGCCCGTTTCCGCCTTAAGCCACTCCAGAGCTCCCGGCACCTTCTTCCACGCGGCCTTGAAGCTCGAGGCATAACAGTAGCCCTCGTCTTCTCCGCCCACGGTGATGCGATCCGGCAATCGCCGTGGAATTTTCTTCTTGCCGACAAGATAGTCCGGAGCATGCCGGTTCTGTTTGAGCGCGCGCTGGAGAATGGCCGAGGCGGAGGAAGAGGCTCCTCCCCGAGCAAAGGCAACCAGGGCCTTCGTGAAAAGCCAATCGGCTCCGCAGTCGTTCTTGTATCCGCGGCTCATGAACTTCTCCAACTCGTCGAAGCGGCCCAACTCCCCAAGTCGGGACAAGACGATATATCGTATGCCTTGGTTGTCGTTGGGGTTGAGGCGAAGCATCTCGTGGTAATGGGCAAGCGCCGCTTCATGCTCGCCCGCGTCCCAGAGGCACTGAGCGAGGCCGGAGCGCGAGCGCATGTAGGGCCTCGTCTCATGCATCCCCCAAAAGTGTCCGGCGTTTTCCTTAAAGAATCTCGCGCCCAAAATCCGTTCTCCGGCCTCGAGCCCTTTTTGATAGAAATTCCTGGCCTGCTCGGGATCGTCGGTGTTCTCGGCCAGCATGTTGTAGGCATCCGTGCAAAGAGGGCAAATAGTCAAGGCCTTTCGAGTGAGATCCAAGGTGCGGTCCAAATCCTCAGCCTCCCAGGCTTCATACATCACGCTTTGAGCAACCTCCAAAGCGCTCTCCGGAGTCGCTTTCATGAGGTCATCGCTGCTGAGAAGTTTCTTGATCAGGCGATCCAACTCGTTGTCCGATCCGAACTCCTGATCTCGGATGATCCTGGCAACGTCGGAGAGAGGTCCCTCCTTGGCGTGTCGATCTCCTTCTCCGTCAGATAATTCTTCGCGGTCGTTACGTCACACTTAAGAACCCGGCTGCCGGTCCAGGTTGTGAGACCCATGTTGGCCTTCTTCGCGTCCGCGCGCCGCTGGACGATTTCCGCGGCCGTCATGCCGGCGGTCGCGTAGTGCATCTTGTTCTGCATCGTCGCGAAGAAAATCTGTGTCTCCTGCTGACCTTCGACATAGTCGGTGGCCAGAGCGAATATCTCCCGGATGCGCTGGTAGATGCGGGCCTCGCTGGCCCGAATCTCGCGGATGCGGGCCAGCAGTTCATCGAAATGGTCGGCCAGCCTGTCGTGGCCTTTAAGGCGCTCGTCGTCCAGGGTGAAGCCTTTAATCAGATACTCGCGAAGGCGTTCGGTCGCCCACTGGCGGAATTGCACTCCACGGGGCGAGCGCACCCGGTAGCCGACGGCCAGGATCATATCCAGCTTGTAGTGTTCCAGGGATCGTTGTACCTGTCTCTTGCCCTCCGCCTGAACTGTCAAGTATTGCTTGACAGTTGCATCCCCTGAGAGTTCTCCGTCCTCAAGGATGCTTTGAATATGCAGGCTAATGTTCTGCTTCGTAGTCTGAAACAGTTCGGCCAGTTGCATCTGCGTGAGCCAAACGGTTTCTTTTTCTAGCCGGACCTGAATGCGGCTGTGCCCATCCTCTGTTTGATAGAGGATGATCTCGGACTTGCCGCCCGATTTGCCTTGAGGATCGGTCATTCCAAGAACCTCTCAATTATATCTGGAGTTGGAACGCTACACACTTCCTTCTTGCCGAACCAACGATAACGATTCCTTGCAATCAAGCTATACAGAACGTCTCGGATCGGTCGGGGAATAAGAAGGAGCGCGTAAAACAATGGCCACCGAAGTCTTCGAATTTCTTGACGAGATTCCGAAGCAAGCCGGGATCGGGCTCATAACCGTCATCTTGATCGAGCAACTCGTTGGTTGAATTCACAGTACACCAAATCGCATCGATCGGGGTCCCTTTGGTTTGTCGCGTCATCATCTTATCAATTTTATGATGAGGGCCTGGAGGTGATGAGCACATGAAAATACTCACCGTCGCGGACGTGATCAGGCTGCTGGGGATCAGTCGGGCCAGGCTGTACTACCTCGAGGAGACAAAAAAGATTCCCGCGGCTCGCCGAACCTCGAACAGCAGAAGGTATTTCTTGCCGAAAGACCTGACTCAGATAAAGAAAAAGATCGGGAAATAATCCCACACACGGAGGATATCATGGAGCAAAAGTAACCAAACAACCTCAAATGACCACTCGAGTCAACTCTGCCGGAATCATCATATCAAGTGAAAGCTCCTTCTGGTAACAGCGCGCTCATCTGAAGTAGGCCGCTGACCAGATCGGTAGGTTAATCGGCCGCGGCTTTGAGCTGTGCTTGGACGACCTTGAGCGAGAGGGTGCGCATTTCCGCGACAATGCGCCGCAATTTGCGATCGTTTTGA
>JANPGH010000093.1:0-19311 GCA_031423795.1 Elusimicrobiota bacterium
CACGCTTCTGTTCCTGGTTCAGGAGCATTTGCGCACGGGCAGGCAGATCACATTGCCACCGCAGATCGCACACCTCTCGCCAACGCGACAACCCAAGCTGCAGTCCTCGTAATCGGACTTCAGATGAGCGCGCTGTTACAAGACGTTATTATCGACCAAATGCGGATTCATGCGGCTTTCTGGGTCGAACGCAGAGCGCAATTTGAGCGCCCAGGGTGAAAATATTGCTGGGTTGGACGCGCTCGGCGCAATGGCAACGGCGCCTGCAAGGGCATGGATCTTGAAGGTGGCCTCGAGTGCCACGCCGAAAGTCCCCCACGAACCCAAGAAGGCGCGTGACAGATCATAGCCGGCTACGTTTTTGACGACCTTGCCGCCGAGCTCAACGACTTCGCCGGTGGAAAGCAGGATCCGCATTCCCAGGAGATCTTCGCGGATTCCGGGCCAAGGGCGGGTGGCGAGCAGGCCGCCCAAGGTTCCTCCCGTGTTCGGCAAGCGGATATGGAATTCGCGCGCGGCTAAATCTCGATGCAGCTGATGAACGGAAATGCCGGCCTCGACGGTCAACGTAAGGTTTCCTTTGTCCAGATCGACGATGCGGTTCATACCGGTGGTGAGCAATTCGGTCATCCCTTGCGGGGTTGGCGCGTCCAGGCGCGTGCCGGCGCCGCGCACGCGGAAGGAAGCGCCCGGCGGGGCTTCGCGGACTTTCTCGACCAAATGCAGCGCGTGCTCGGACAACGCTGGCGCGGGTCCTTTCTGGAAATAATTCTCCGTCGGCGCCCCGGCGATAGGCAGAAGCTTGTCGGGATTAGAGAGGTTAAGTGGATCGAAAGCCGCCTTCACGCGGCGGAACAAGGCCAAGGTCGCGGGGGTAAAAAGACTTGCCATCGCTTCGCGCTTATCGACACCAATGCCGTGCTCACCGGAAAGCGAGCCGCCCAAATCCACGCACACCTGGAGCATCGCGCGGCCCGCGGCTTTCACGCGCGCGGTCATTTCTTCATTGCGCTCGTCGAAAACGATATTGGGATGGATGTTGCCGTCGCCGGCGTGGAAAAGCAGGTAAACCTTGACCTGATGTTTAGCGGCGATCTCCTGTAAACGCCGCACGCACTCCGGCAAGCGGTCGCGCGGGACAACGCCGTCTTCGACCAGCACGTTCGGGGCCAAGCGCGCCAAGGCGGCATAGGCCCCGCGACGGCCCTCCCACAGACGGTCGCGTTCGACGGGGTCGGCGGCGACACGAACCGATGACGCCAAGTGTTTTTCGCACAGCGCCAAAACGGCTTCCGACTCGCGCTCCACGTCGGCCCGGCTTCCGTCAAGTTCGATCAAGAGCACGGCCGGATCCTTCGGATAGCCGAGCGGCTTGATCGCCTCGACTGACTCGACCGTTGCGCGATCCATCGCTTCCAGGCAGCGGGGAACCACGCCCGAAGCGATGGTGGCAGACACGCAGGCGATCGCGGCGTCGATGGAGGCAAACCCCGCCAGTATCGTGCGCGACTCTTCCGGCAGCAATGTCAGCCGCAACCAAATCCGGGTCATTACGCCAAGCGTGCCTTCGGCGCCGACCAGCAGGCTCGTCATTTCGGGGCCGTTGTCTTCGTGGGAAAATCGGGCGAACGAGCCGTCTGGCATCACGGCTTCCACGGCCGCGACATGGTTGGTGGTGACCCCGTACTTCAAGCAGCGCGGGCCCCCGGCGTTCTCGGCGGCATTGCCGCCGATGGTCGAGACGCGGTAGCTGGCCGGATCGGGAGCGTAAAACAGACCGACCTTTGCTGCCGCTTCTTGTAAGCGCAAATTGACGACTCCGGGCTCGACACAGGCGACCCGCGCCAGGGTGTCGATGGAAAGAATGCGGTCCATGCGCGCCAGCGAAATGATCAGTCCGCCTTTCAAAGGTATGCATCCTCCTGAAAGGTTCGTTCCGGCGCCGCGCGCGACGAACGGCACCCGGTTTTCCGCGCACCAGGCGACCGCGCGCTGGACGTCTTCGCGGCTGCGCGCCAAAAGCACGGCCTCGGGGGAGCAGCGGTCGAGTGCGGCGTCATAGGAATACGTCGCCAAATCGGTGGGCGACGTGAGCACGGACCCGGGAGCGACCACGGCGGCGAGACCGAGGAACTTCGCCATGGCGTTATTGCGCGGGGGTGGGCGGCGGCGGGACGAAGGCTGCGGGCGCTGTCGGGGTCGTCTCTTTGGGCACCGGGAGTTTGAAGTAGAAGAAGGAGCCCACACCCAATTCCGACTCGATGCCCATGTCGCCGCCGTGCATCTGCACGATCTCGCGGGCGATTTTGAGGCCAAGACCGAATCCCGCCTTGCGCATCGTTTGGGCTTCCTTGGTCTGGAAAAACCGCTCCCACACTCGCGGCAAGTCTTCCTTCGATATGCCGATTCCGGTGTCGCGCACACCGACGGTGACCCAGTCCGGCGTAACTGCGACCTCGATGGCGATCTTCCCGCCCTCTTTGGTGTATTGAACCGCGTTCGTGCATAAATTCTGGATCACTTGGCCAATGCGGTGCGCGTCGCCGCGCAAAACCGGGAGAGCCGCGGACATTTTCGCCGTGAACTCCAATTTTTTACGTTCGGCGACGACATCGACGCGGGATTTAACTTCGCCGATGACCTGTGCTAAATCGAGCTCGCCGATGTCGACGCGCAGCTTGCCGGACTCGATGGCGGCCAGGTCGATTAAGTCCGACACCAGCAGATTCAAGGTTTTCGCGGCGCTATTGATGTGCGCGGAGCATTTCAGCTCCTCGGGCTTGTCCTTCAAGCGCATCGCCAATACCTCGGCGTAGCCGATGATAGCGGTCAGCGGATTTTTAATGTCGTGCGCGACGGTGGCGAAGAACTTCGTCTGGAATCCGTTGACTTGCGCCAATTGGCGCTCCGAGGCCTGGACTTCGCGCAGCAACCTCCCGTTTTCCAGGATTAAAAAGCGGCGCTCGAGGGCGCGCTGGATCGACAAAACGAGCCGGGACGCGTCGATCGGCTTCAAGATTGCGTCGTCCAGGCCCAATTCAACGGCGCGGCTTACGCCCTTCAGCGCGTCCTGCACCGGGAACTGGTCCACCATCAAGATGATGCGCAAATCCTTATCCCGCTCGCGCAGCTTCAGCGCGAGGTTGGCTCCGGCAAGCTTCGTGGCCTCGAGCGCCGACCCGCCGATCGCGGCGAGGTCATAGGGCTTCTGCGCGGCCAATTTGAGGGCCTCCTCGCCGCTAAGGGTGCTCACCACGTCGAATCCGAGCGCGATCAAGGCCTCGGTCAAGCGCGACAATGTGGGCACGTCGTTATCGACCAGCAGAAGGCGCTCTTTGCCCCGCGGCGCGGTTTTTTCGACGCGCGACGCCCCGCTAATGATATCCGCGATGCGCGCCGCGTGTTCGTGCGTCAGCAGCGCCGGGTGGCCGGCGGCGACCGACAGGGTCGCGGCGCGGACCGGGTCGACGGTGGTCACCAAATAAGACGCAGCACTCGGCAGCGCCTGCCGGAGCTTCAAATCGATTTGGCCGGCTTCCGCTTGCGAACCAGAGAATTTGACGACTGCGATCCGGCCCAGCAGGGTTGGCGAGGCCGTCGGTTCCGGCGCTCCCGATAGACGTTCCCAGAAACCCGCGGTTCGGGGCGGATTGGTTTTGATGCGGATTTCCTCCGCCTTCATCAACTGTACGCGCAACATCTCGACTAAACCCACGGGAGTGTCCATCTGGAAAAATTGGACTCCCGACTGACGCAACGTCCCTTGGATGCCCTGCGTCAAAAACAGTGTCGGCTCGACGAGGAAAACGATCGGCGACTCGACGGCGCGAACTTGGTCGACGAAGCCCGTAGGCAACGGCCACGGCAGCCGCCGCAAAGACGCCGCGATCGTCGGCGACTGCGGAACCGCGGGTTCGAGGCCAATCAGCGCAAATCCCCCTCGGTCATGCTGGAGCTGCGCCAACAACTTGCAGTCTTCGGCGGGAATTTTCGAAAAATCCACGATCATCGCCAGAAACGTCTCTTCGGAGAGGCGCAAGGCAGCCGCGCGCGCGTCGGGCACCAAGACGACCTCGTACTCATGGGCGCCCATCGACGCCGTCATCTCATTGACTAACGAGGCCTGAAGACCGACGAGCAGGACGCGACCCTGGGCGCTCATCGGATACTTTCCTGCGCGGAAAGGTCCCGCGTCCGTGGTGCGCGAACGTCCGCGGCTCGGAGGGCGACGTCGGTGGCGATTTCGATCAGGAACTGGAGGTGACTGGCCGTATAGGCGCGGCGCGGTATCGCCAAGCGGACCAAGCCGCCCGGCGCCGTCGAGGTCCGTACGCCGGCGGTCAAATAGAGCTCGTCGGCGAGCGCCTGCGCGCAGTGTGCGTCCAACGCGAGATGGGGCAAAAAACGCTTGGCGTCGATATCGACGCCGTGTCCGCCCGGCGGCTCGACGAGAGGAACGCCGGCGCGGCGCAGCCCGTCGCCCAAGGACGCGATCGTGCGGGCCCGGAAGGATAGGTGGCGCTCATCAAGCGCTTCCGATATGCCTACCGCCAAAGCTTCGAGGTCTCGTCCGGAAAGGTCGCCGGTCGCAGTCGACGGCCCCGAAACGAGGGCCGCGCGGCATTCGTGCGCGAGTGTCTCGTCGTTGAGGGCCATGAATCCGACCGCGTCGACGAAGGCGTCGTGCGCCGAGCCCATCCAACAACCATCGCAATTGGAAAACATTTCTTGGGCGATCTCCCGAGGTGTGGCTCGGGAGTAGCCCCTCTCGCGCGATTTGATCAGCCACGCGTTCTCGGCGAAGCGCGGCGCCGCCAGGAAAAACGGGATCTTGTAGTGCCGGGCAATTTCGCGCGCAGCGCGGATGTTGGCCAGCGACACCGGCTGACCGCCGAGGGAGTCGTTGGTCACCTCGATAAGGATCATCGCCACCGATGACGCGCGCACGACACGGATCTGCGACTCCAGTGCATGCAGGTCAATGTCTCCCTTGAACGGCACCGGGGTATCGACGGCCTGCGCGTCGGGCACGGGAAAGTGGTAAGCCTCGAAGGCGACGTCACCCCCCCTCGAAGACGTCCATTCGAAGCGGGAATTGGACATGACGATACGTTTGCGGCCCGCGAGCGTCCGGAAAATGACGCGCGCAGCGGCCTCGCTTCCGTGAACGGGAAACACGTGCCGCAGCCCTGTTAAATCCCGCACGGCTTTTTCCAGGCGTTGGCGGCTGGCTGTGCCGGCGCGGGACTCCTCGCCCCGGATCATCGCCGACCTCTGCTCGGTAGACGTCGCCGTCGGTGCCGCATCGCTCCTCAGGTCAAGAAGAATCTTATCGTCAGCAACCCAACGCAAGTCCCCTCCCGCCTGTTCAAGGGCGCGCTCGCGCTCGGCGCGGGTGGTGAAAGCGAGTGGTTCTATCATCTTAGCCCGGAATGGATCGATGACTGTTTTCCACTCGCGTTCAATCAATTGGTCTCCGAACCCGGGTGATGCGTGCATTCGCCGCAGCGGCACATTCGGCGCAGTAGCTCAAAAGGATAGATTCCGGTCCCGTGTCCGTCCGAGAAGGAAAATGAAAGCGCGTAGTTTCCGACGACGTCCGCGCGCGACGCCGCGACGCTGTCGGGAACGGCACCGGGATCGATCAACGGCTCGCCGGTCCATTCGTCTTTGCACATCGCGCACGGACATTGCCGGCGCAACGACGGAAAATCGAGGACGGTTTCGTGACCGTCCTCCCAAGTGATCCGAATTTCGGAATCCTCAAGTTTTTCGATGGAACGTGGGGTAAAGTTCAACATGCGGTGGTTTTTTATTCTATCATAAGGCCTGAAACCTCTTAGGAGATATAGCTCATGAAACGCTTTTTCGCCAGTCTCTTGTTGTTAAATTTTGGCGTAGGCACGGCCTCGGCAGCACCCGCTGGTCTCGACAAGGTCCTGGTCAGCGTCAACGGCGTGCCCATTCGTCAGTCCGAAGTCATCGAGCGCCTGCTCAAGCGCTATGGGGCGTCGGCGGTCGACGAAATGATCGACGAGATGCTCTTAAGGGAAGCCTCCAAGAAGGCGGGCCTCGCCAATGACGAATCCGAAGTCAATCGACGCCTCTCCCGGCTCCAAGAGCAATTCGGCAGCCGAGAATTGTTCATCAGCCAATTGGAGCAAGCCGGATCATCGGTTGCGAAGGTTAAGGAAGACTTGGCCGAGGAAATCTCGCGCGAACGCCTCGTTGCCAAGGAAAAGGGCCTCAAGGTGACTCCCGACGAGATCCGCAAAGCATTCGATGAGAATAAGGACAAGCTCGGCACCCCCCCGGCGGTCCACTTGCGCCATATCCTGGTCGCCAAGGAGTCCGACGCGCAGAATCTCGTCACGAAGATCAAGGCCGGCGCCGATTTCAAGGCGCTGGCGCGGGAGAAATCCCTGGCGGTGAGCGGCAAGGCGGCCGGCGGCGACTACGGATTCGTCGCACGGGGAATGCTCCCCCCGGAAATCGAGGATATCGCCTTCTCGATGAAGCCCGGCGAGATCCGCGTCGTCCCCGGACCTCGCGGAAGCCACCTCCTGCAAGTTCTCGAAGCGCGCCCCGCCAAGCCCGCCGATTTCGCGACGGTCAAGGACGACCTGCGCGCAATGCTCATGGCCGACAAGATCAAGCGCGCCGCTCCCGAGTACCTTCAGGGCTTGCGCCGCGCCGCCGACATCAAGGCGTCGGACGCCGTGCCGCCCGCGCTGCGCTCTGCGCCGAAATAAGGCAGGCGAGAGAGAAAGCGGCTTGCGACCGAAGTGACTTTGTACTGAGTGATCGCCGCTTCAGCGCTTGGGCTTCGCTTTGGGCCAGCCAAAATCAATGATTTCTTCTTCGCTAAGAACGACTCGAAGGTTTTGTCTGGCCTTAGCATAAGCGGCATGATCTTTTGCTCGATTGCCTGACCGTTCCACCAAGCTCCAGGCAATGAAATCGAGGCCGTCTCTGCCCCGGGCTTCTGGGTTAAACTGACCTTGCGGGGATATAAGAAGCCTGCGATATTGAAAGTATTCCTGGGTTGTTCCCGCAAACTGTTTGCCCCAGCCAAGCGTTGCAAACTCGGCGTCGCTTAGGACCGCAGACACTGTCTGATAGGCCTTATCCATCTTGCCAACCGTGTGTTCATCCGCATAAGCGCTGTAGCCCCCAGGTCCCGTCAGCCCCGATATCGGCCGGCCTTGCTCATCCAGCACGCGGCCTCGGACCTCGTCGTATTCCTGGGTTGTTCCCGAGAAAGATTTTCCCCAGCCAAGCGCTGCACACTCAGCATCGCTCAGGACCGCGGACACTGTCAGATAGGCCCTTAGCATCTTACCGCCCGTGTGTTCATCGGCGTAAGCGATGTAGCCCCCAGGTCCCGTCATCGTCGCTAGAGGCTGGCCTCGCTCATCAAGCACGCGGCCTCGGACCTCGTCGTATTCCTGGGTTGTTCCCGAGAAAGATTTTCCCCAGCCAAGCGCTGCAAATTTATCAGCTTCAAGGGCTGCACTGATGTCCGTGAATGTATACTGCATATTGCCTTGATAATATTGATCGGCAAATCGCTTGTAGCCCTCAACACCAGCGTACTCAGGCTTCAGGGTTCCATCGGGTGCGTAAAGTTGCTTCCAGCGATCGCGCCTTGCTGGCAGCAACTCCCAGCGCTTCTGCGCGCCATGGGCATGTTCTTCGACTTGAACGACATCGCCATCGACTGCGCCCATCGCCCACGCTGCGTTGACCTGCCTTACTTGCGCCTCGATGTGGTCGCGAAGGCTTTCTGCCAGATGCTCCCTTACCAACGAAGTTGCACTTTGGAGCGGCCCCACATCTATTTTCTGACGGGAAAAAGTGTCTTCAAGAATGAGAAGCTTTGTAAATAGCTCCTCGGCATGCGTGGGGTCCGCCAGCTCGAAAATGGGAAGCTCGGTTATTTCAACGGGCATGCTCAATGACCCGATATTCGCCGGAGATTGAGCCGGCACAGCCCCAGGATGCGCCCCCATCTGCCGGCCTGGTTTTAAGAAATTAAAAGTCGTCGTGCGCAGGCCCGCCGGCAAGGAGCTGAACATCGACCGAAGCGAGGCTTCGATCGCCATCCGCGCCGGCTGGACGGTGGCGCAGAATCCGACCTCGGCGCAAACACTAAGGCCGAGGACGAAGGCAAATAAACACAGTCGGGACCGCCGCGTGCTCATAAGATTTATGATAACGGCGCTTCCCGCCTAAAGAAGGGTCTTTGGGCCTAACCGATATAGACTTTTGATTCAATAAATCTAGGCCTCGACTGGGAAATTCCAAGTGCCTTGAGGTGCGCGGTGGATTCTGATACCGTGTAATCCATGCTTCCTTACGCCGCGCTTGTCGCGGACTGGGTGCTCACCGCGTGGTGGCCCCTGATCGGCCGCGCTGGGCTCGGATTTTATTCCCCTATTGTTTTGCTGTGGGCGGGCCTCGTCGTTGGATTGGTCAGCCTGGGACCCGCGTTGGCCTTCCGCGGACGCTGGCGGCGGGTGATTTCCGCATCGGTCGCGCCATCGCTGATCGGGATGGCGTTTTTCTCCGGCGTGGCAATGCTGATCTATATTTCCACGTTGAAATACACGACGCCGGTCAACGCGGTGATCGTCGCCCAAGTCGAGGTTTTTTACTCGGCGCTGATCTCGGCCTACCTCTTGGGCGAGCGGCTCACCGTTCGGCAATCGCTGGCCAGTAGTCTCGTGATCGCGGGAACAGCCCTAATCGTCCTGCGCGACCTGCAGTCGCCGCGCTGGCGCGGAGATTTGATGATTTTTTTCACGCCGTGGATGTACCAGCTCTCCCACGTGGTCTCAAAAAAACTGCCGAAAGACCTCGACGCGATCACACTGTCCGGCGGCCGCGTGTTCTATGGCGCGCTGCTACTGGCCCCGCTCGCCACCTGGTCTCTAATGAGCGGCGCGCATTGGAGCTGGGAACCTCGAGCGCTGCGACTGTTGATCGCGCAGGGGCTGTTTGCCTCCTCCCTGAATTACACTTTGTGGTACGTCGCGATCCGCCGCCTGGATCTGTCGAAGTCGACGACGATGCTTCTTTCCTATCCCGCGCTGACGCTGGGCTTCTCCTGGTCTCTCGGGCGCGAAGCGATCACTCTCGCCCAAATTTTCGGGCTTCTGTGCACGTTTTCGGGCGCCGTTTGGACCGCCCAGCTGTCCTGGGCGCGACATCGCGAGTTGGCGGTCAATCCCAGATGAAGAAAGGCAAGATCCCCTTTCGAAAAACGGTGTTCGTGTGCACGCATTCGCGCCTCGAAAAGGGACGGGTCGCCTGCGGCAACCCCGGACGCGGAGGTCTCGAGCTTTGCGAGGCGCTGAAGGCGGGCGTGAAAAAAGCCGGCCTCAAGGGTCAAGTCCGGGTCGCGCGCTCCGGCTGCCTCGACCTGTGCGAAAAAGGTCCGAACGTTTTCCTTTATCCCAACGGGGAGTGGCTTTCCGGGCTGACGCCGGAGGACGCCGACCGCATCATCAAGTCACTGGACGAATGACACGACGACTGGGATTTGTCGTCCTGCTGGTTTTCGGCAGTCCGGCGCTGCATGCGACAGCCCTGACGATGCCCGATTACATGCGCGCGGTGCTCGCGTATTCGCCCGAGATCCGCCAAAGCGAGCAGGCACTGATCGCCGCGGACGACGCGTATAAAGCCCTGCTCTCTTCCCTGTTCCTGCCTGGCCTCAATCTTTCGATCACCGACATCGCCTACGGCGACGACCCCAAAAATGGCTTTCACGGCGGAATAAGGATCGCCCAGCGCGATCGCTCGTCGATAACGACCCTCAATTGGAACGTGTTCAACGGATTTCAAGACTTGATGAAGGCGCGTTACGCGTCGGATACGCGCGATACGGCGGCGATGGACCTGGAAATCCAAAAACAAAGCCAGGCGCTGGCCGCGATCCAGGCGTTCTACAGCCTGGCCGCCACCGACCAACTGCTCGAAGTCGCCCTGCTCGACCTGCACGCGCAGGAGGATCAATACAATCAGACCCAGCAGCTCTATAAAGTCGGCATGAAGGGGCTGTCCGACGTCTACAAAAGCGAGACCGAGTGGCACGCGAGCGAAGTCCGGCTGATCTCCGCTCAAGCAGCACGGCAGAACGCCCGTAAGCCGTTCAACTCCCTTATCGGCCGCGCGCCCTGGACGCCCGCGGAAATCACCGCCGACCTGGAATTAGGCGCGACCGATCTGCCGCGCTTGGAAGAGGACGCAGCACGGCTCGTCGAGCGGCGTCCGGAGCTGGCCAACTCCCGGCGTGCGCTGCACCAAGCCGAAATCGCCGCGACGCAATCGCTGCTTTCGAGCCTGCCGACGTTGTCGGCCAACGCCAGCTGGACGAAGACTGACGCACAAGGCGCCGGACTGTGGACGGGCCGCGCGAGCCAGCAGGTCGGACTGACCCTGTCCTTGCCGCTCAGCTTCAACGCAATCACTCAGGCGTACTCGTACGCCGCCGCCCGCGCGGCGCGGCGCCAGGCGCAAGCACAGTTCGAAATGGCCCTACGCGACAACCGCAACGCGCTTTATTCCGCGTGGCTGTCCTTGGAGGCGGCGACGAAGACCTATGCGCTCTCGGTTCGGCAAGAGGAAATCGCCCAACGCGGACTTGAGATCGTCGAGGCGCAGTACCGCCAGGGCGCGACCGACGCCTTGCGCATGGCGCAGGCGCGCAGCGACTTGCTCTCCGCGCGCGTTCAGCGCGCGACCACCCTGCAGGGAATTTTCTTAAGCCGCGCGGCCTACCGCCGCGCCGCGGGAGTTTCACTATGGTAAAGTCCTTGAAATACTGGGCCGCGGCAGCAATGGTCGGCGCGCTGTGCTGGTGGGGATGGAGACGGCACGCGGCAAAAACAGCCGCCACCGAAGCCACGACGCGCGTCGAGGTCGCGACGGGCGACATCGAGAAACACTTCGTCGACTCGGGAGAGATCTCGCCCAAAAATTTCGTCGACGTCGCGTCGCAGGTCGGCGGCCGCGTGGTCTCGATCGCGACTTCGGAAGGGGCCTTGGTCCATGTTGGCGACCCTTTGTGCGTGATACAACCGGGCCGCAGTGAAGCGGATCACTATGTCGCGATCACCGTGCGCACCCCGATCACGGGAATCGTCATGCGCTACCAGAAGCAGGACAGCCGCGATGTCGCCTCCATCGTCCGCGTCGGCGACGCAGTGACGGGACTGGCCGAATCGAACTCGCCGACCTACCTGATGACGGTGGCTGACTTGTCCCGCCTGGTCGTGCGCATGAAGATCAGCGAGATGGACATTCTCCAACTCAAAGCGGGCATGAAGGTCAAAGTGACTGTGGACGCGCTGCGCGACGTGAACCTTCCGGCGAAAGTAAGCGTCATCTCGCCGCAGGCCGAAAAGGACTCCAACGGCATCCGCAGCTTCCGCGTCGAGGTCGAATTGGAGAAAAGCGACCCGCGACTTAAGCCCGGCATGAGCGCGCGAGTCGACGGCCTGCTTGACGCGCGCAGGTCCATCCGCAAAATCCCGCTCTCGGCGGTTTTCGAGGAAAAGGGCAAGGAATTCGCCTATACGTACACCGGCGAAAAAAACGCCCCGCGCCAAATCCCCGTGCGATTGGGCCTGCGCAACGAAACCGACGTGGAGCTACTCGAGGGCCCCGAGCCGGGCGTGAAGCTTTTGACCGAAAGACCCGTCGAGAAGCCGAATTAACGACAGCACCCTCGTCGTCTGCGCGGATCTTAAGCGCAATTACGGCGGCTACGCCGCGTTGAAGGGTGTCAGCCTGCGCATTGAGCGGGGCGAATTTACGGCGATCATGGGGCCATCCGGCTGCGGCAAGTCCACCTTACTGTCTCTGCTTGGACTTCTTGACCGGCCCTCATCGGGACGCCTGCTTCTGGACGGCGTCGACGTCAGCGGGATGGACGACCGCGAACGCACGCGCCTGCGCCGCGAAAAAATCGGCTTCGTGTTCCAGGCCTACAACTTGCTGCCGCGCCTATCCGCTCTCGAAAACGTCGCGCTGCCCATGGCTTATGCCGGAGTGGCGAACGCCGAGCGCCGCGAGCGCGCCCAGCTCCTGCTGAAGCGCGTCGGCTTGGCGGGGAAGGCGGACCGTACTCCGCTGGAGCTGTCCGGGGGCGAACGCCAACGCGTCGGCATCGCGCGTTCCCTATCGAACTCCCCCTCCCTGCTCTTGGCCGACGAACCCACTGGAAACCTCGACTCCAAGTCCAGCGCGGAAATCCTGGAGTTCCTCCACGAACTCCACGCGCAAGGCCTGACCGTCATTCTCGTGACCCACGACGCGGCGATCGGCAAGGCGGCTTCGCGCGTGCTGCGGCTGAAAGACGGCCTGCTCGCATGAACCTGGCCGAGGCTCTACGTTCCGCCGCGCGCGAGATCCTCATCCATAAGGTCCGCTCCCTGCTGAGCCTGTGCGCGATTTCCGTGGGAACCGCCTCCCTGCTCTATACCCTGGCGCAGACGCGTGGCATGCAGAACGCGACGCGCCGTAATTTGGAGCTGATGGGGCCCGGGGTGCTGTCGATCCACCCGGCTCAATCGAATAGCCGCATCAAGGGGCAATCGCGGGGCCTGACGTCCGCCGACGCCGACGCGATCCGCGCCGAAATGCCATGGCTATACATGGTGTCCCCGACGGCGTTGGGCTGGGTCAATCCGGTTGTCGCCGGCAAACGCACCGGTTGGATCATGGTGACGGGGATAACGACCGAATGGCGCAAGCGCGACTGGGTCTATCGGCTGCGCGGCCGCTTCCTCAACGCGACGGATATCCGAGACGCCGCGCGTGTGTGCGTGGTCATCGAGCCCGCGGGCTGGGTGACGAAGCCTTTCTGGTACGAGTTTTGGAGCTCGCGCAACGGTTTTGAAGATCTGTCCGGCCATCGCGACCTCGTCGGCGCGCGCGTGAACCTGGATGGCCATGAATTCGCCGTCGTCGGCGCGATGCGCCAGCCCCCGCACGACCTCGATCCGCGCTGGAACTTCTGGGAGGGCCCGTCGATGCTCGTTCCGATCAGCGTATTCGGCCGCTACCTAACCGCCGAATTCGCCGCCGCCGCGGATTCGGTCCGCGCGATCCGAATCGACACCGGCGAAGAAAGAACATTGACCGAAGCCAAGCGCCGAATCGAGGCCTTGCTGACGGCCCGCCATGGGGGCGAAAAGGATTTCGAGGTCAAAAACGTGCGCGAAGAAATCGAGGATTCGATTCGGGAAGAAAATAAATACATCGCCGTGGCGCTGGCGCTGGGCATCGTCGCCTTGGTGTCGGGCGGAATCGGCATTCTCAACGTGACCTTGGCCGCGGTGTACTCGCGCGTGAAGGAAATCGGAATTCGCCGCGCTCTCGGCGCGCACCGCGCCGACGTCGTCGCCCTATTTTTGGCCGAGGCCTCCCTTCTCGGCGCGCTGGGCGGCCTCGTCGGAGTAGCACTCGGCGTCGCCGGCATCGAGACGCTGGCGCGGGCCGCGGACCACAACGTCGCCGACCTCGCCTGGTATCATGCCTTCGGCATGATTCTAATAGCCGCGACCGTCGCCGCCGCGTTCGCCGCGTATCCTGCCTGGCGCGCGTCGCGTTTAGACCCTATCGACGCCTTGCGTGAAGAGGCGTGAAGCCTCTCGATCTGCTCCATGCGGCTGGCATCGAGATCCGCGCTCACGCCGTGCGCTCCGCGCTGACCTGCGTGTCCCTGTCCATCGGCATCGCCGCGGCGCTCTACACGATAAGCCAGTTGGCGAGCACGCACAAACGCTACGTCGACGCGCGCATGCTGGCGGGACCCGGCCGGCTCGAGATCTGGCGAAAACAAAATCCGAACTCGAAGGGCCTTTCCAAGGGGCTGACCGTCGGCGACACGGTCGCGTTGCGCGAGCTGTTTCCGGGCCTATACATGGTCAGTCCGATCACCGAGTGGGCCACCCCCTCTTTTTCGGCGGACGGCTTCCAGGTCAAAACCGTATACGCGATCGGCGTGACGTCAGAATGGCGCAAACGCGACTGGGTCTACCGGCTGCGCGGCCGCTTCTTGAGTCCGCGAGACGAGGCCGAGGCCGCCCGCGTCTGCGTGATCACCATTCCCGGCGGCTGGATCAAGCGTCCCTATTGGGCCAAGGAAACGTACGTCGATCCTTATGAGACCTACGTGAAAAACCACGACCTGCTCGGCAAATGGATTTCCCTGAATGAACGTCCGTTCCGCGTGGTCGGCGTGCTGCAATCCCCTCCGCGCGACAAAGACCCGCGTTGGTTCCATTGGGGGTACGCTTCGGCCATCTATATGCCGATCTCCACCTACGAGCGCGTCCTTAGGACAAACGGCGATCCCCAGGCCGGCCGGGTCAATCCGATCGTCGTCGACACGGGCGACGAGGCCACCGCCTCCTTTTACGCGCGGCGCATCGAAAACGCGCTCTCCGTTCGACATCGCGGCGAGAACGACTTCGAGGTCAAGGACTACCGGGTGATGATGGAGGGCGCGCTCAAGAACATCAAGAACTTCATGCGCAGCGTTGCCGTGATCGGGATCGTCGCGATTCTGGCCGGCGGCATCGGCATTCTCAACGTGACCCTAGCCACGGTTTTCTCGCGCGTGCGCGAGATCGGCGTGCGCCGCGCGCTGGGTGCTACGCGCGGCGATATCGTCGCGCAATTCGTGATCGAGGCCTTGGTGCTGGGCGCGTTGGCCGGCGTCATCGGCACGGCCCTGGGGACCGGCGCGGTGATCTATCTCTCGCCTTCCGAAGCGATGGCGGACGCGTTCTCGCCGCTCCACGCGCTGGCTTCCACTGCGCTGGCCGTCGCAACCTCCTTCGTCTTCTCGGTAGCGCCCGCCTGGCAAGCGTCGAAAATGGATCCGGTCGAATCCTTACGGTATGAATGACGGTACAACGCTTCCGTGTTTTTGCGCAGCCAACGGCGATGAATCCGGTAGTCGGGGACGTGTTTTTCCACGTGGGCCCAAAAGCGGCGCGAATGGTTCATCTCCAGGCGGTGAGCCAGCTCGTGAATCACGACGTAATTCAGGACTTCTGAGGGTGCTAAGGTCAGGCGCCAATTGAAATTAAGGTTGCCTTCGCGCGAGCAAGAGCCCCAAAGCGAGCGTTGGCCCTTTACTTTGACCCGGCCGAAGTCCACGCCCATTCGCACGGCCCAATAAGACGCGCGCTCATGGAAAAGCGCCTCCGGCGTTCCCACCGGCGGTGCCGGCATGGGTGTGGCGGGAAGAATGCGAGGGACGGGGCGTTCGGCCTTCGGCAGGGCCCGAACTGGCTTCGGTTTGGGACGGAGCGGAAAAAGCTCCGGCCAATCGCGGCGCAGATCGGTAAGAAATCCGCGCACTTCGTCGATGATTCCGGCGCCCAAACCCCGCTCCATGTGCTTTATTCTAGCCATAAAACCGTAACACCAGTCGGTCAATATTGACTTGCGCGACCGCCGACGCGTCCGACAGCCATGGATAACGACCTACCCGAACCCTTGCCGTCGCAGGATTTCGACGCGTCGAACATCAACGACCTCGACACCGCGCGCCTGGCCTTGCGCTGGGCGCTGGAGCGCCTGCACAAGCAAAGCGAAGAGCTCAATTCGGCCCGCGAGGAAGCCACCCGGGTGGGCCGACGCAAGGTCGAGCTCGAGGAAGAGACCCGCCAAAAAGACGAGACCGTCAAGCGTTGGCGCGAGACGATCAAGATTTGGGAAGCGTCGATGCAGGACCAGCATCGCCTTGAGCAGCAGATGCGCGAAGAGCTGCGCGAGGAGGTCAACCGCGAGCAGGACGCCCATGTCAAGGAAGAGCGCCTCCAGCTTCAAATGCAGGTCGACGCGCTCAAGCGCGAGATCGCCTCTCGGGAATCCCAGATCGGTGCCGTGCGCCGCGAGATGATCGACGCGGTCAAAGGCGCACGCATTGACGCCGAGCGCGAGCTTCAGGCCGCCCTCGCTCATCAGGAAAAGGCTCTTGAAGAAACCAAGCAGTCCCTGCTCGAGCGACTCAAGATTCAGGCCGACGTGACCCGGGCGAAGGAAAAAGACCTCGAGTACCAGCAGCGCATGCTCGACGAGCTGATCAAGGCTAAAGATGCCGAATTCCGCCGCCGCTATGATCGTGAAGTCGACGAGATGCAGAAACGCGAACGTGAGGCGCTGGCGCGCGATGAAGTGGCGCTCGCGGAAAAATTTGAGCTAAAAGTCGTCTCGATGGAAGCCCGCTTCCGCCAGAAGGAAGAGACCATCGACTTGCACCGCGAGCGTCTCGAGGAGGCTCACGCGCGCCGCCTCGAGGAGCTCGACCGATTTTACGCCCAGAAGAACGAGACGGAGTGGGCCCGCATGCAAAAGCGGGGCGAAGAGGAGCGTCGCGGGCTGGAAGCGCAGCTGCGCGAGAAGGACACGAAGCTCCAACAAGCCTTTCTCGAGCGTCAGAAGGACCTTCTCGCCCATCATGAGGCGCAGGAAGCAACACTCGTCGCCAATTACGAAAAAATCCAGGGCGACATCGTCCAAAAAGAGACAGAAATCTGGCGCACGCTCCAGCAAAAGCTCGAGGAAGCCCTCGCCAAGGGCCGCGTCGAACTTGAAGCCCGCCGTGAGGAGCTGGAAAGGGAGGCCGCCAAGCGCGAGGCGTCGGCGATGGAGCGCGTGCGCGCGGCCGAGACCGCTTACGCGAAAAAAGAAGACGATTTGCACCGGCGCCAGCAGGAGATTCAAGAGCACTTCCGCGCAAAGGAAGAAGAGACCGCCCGGCGCCTCGACGCGCTTCAAGCCGAGTGGTCGCAGCGCGAAAGCGAGTCCTGGGAGGCGCATCAGGTCAAGCTGCGGGAAAGCCTGGCCGAAGGCCGTAAGCGCCTGGAAGAAGAACGCACCGAGATGGAGCAGCGCTTGCACAAGCACGAGGAAGAGCTACTCGCCCGTCGCGCCGACGACATGAAGATTTTGGAAAGCGACCGCGAACATCTGGCGCGAGAAGCCGAAGCACGTGCCACCGAACTGGAAGCGTCCTTCTCGACCCGCTGGATCGAGCGGGAAAAACAGTTGCAGGCGGAACAACACGCGCAACTGGACCGGATCCACGTGGAGCTCGCCCACCAGATGGCCGCGGAGCGCCGCGCGCTTGACGAACAGATGAAGGCGCGCGAAAAAGAACTGCAAGAGTCCTATTTGGCGCGCGAAGCCGAATCGCGTCGCGCTATGGCCGCTGAGCAGGAGCGCTGGAGAGCTGCGCAAGACGAAGCGATTTCCGCGCTGCGCAAGGAGGTCCAAGACAAGGCCCTCAAGGAATCGCTGGTCCAGCAGGCCTCCTACGACCAAAAAATGCACGCGCTCGAGGAGATCATGCGCCGACGCCTCCTCGAGGAGCAGAAGCGCCTGGAAACCAAGCACCAAGCGGTGGTTCGGGAAAGCGAAGGGCGACTACGTGCGCTGCAAGCGCAGTGGGATGAAGATGTCCGCGCGGAGCGCGATGACTGGCGCGAACACGCGCGCCAGGAGCTTGAAGAGGCGAAGGTTCTCCTCGACCAGGAGCGCGAAGCCGCGCGCCGCGCAACCGCCGAGACACAAGCGCGTCTCGAAAACACCCTGGCCGAAAAAGAACGCAATTTGCGCGATGAGATGTTCGCCAAAGAAGCGTCGCTCAAAACCGAGATCGCCGAGAAAGAATCTTCCTATCGCCAGGCCTATGAGGAAGCTCTTGTCCGCGAACGCAAGGCGCTTGAACAGAGAGCGGCGGCCATCGAAACCTCGCTGAAGGACAAATACTCCCGCGAGCAGGACGCGCTCCAACAGTCCTGGACCCATCGCGACAAGGAATGGGCCGCCCAGCGCGACTTGATCTTCAATTCCGAAAGGGAGCGCCTCGAAGCCCAGTACCGCGAAAAAGAAGCCGCACTTGCCACCACGCGGCAAGAGCAGGAACGCGCGCAAGCCCTGCGACTAGAGGAACTGGAAGGACTTGCGACGCGCAAGGCGCTGGCCCTCGAAGAATCGCTCAAGCGCCGCGCGCAGGAACTAGAGACGCGCCGAAATCAGCTCGAGATCGAGGCCCGAGACCGCGAGGCGGCCAACGCGCAGCACCGCGCGGAACTCGACGCGCGGATGCAGGTGGCGATCGATGAGCGCATGTCGGAGCTTGCACGCAGCGAGGCCTCGCTCCAGCAAGCATGGATCCACAAGGAAGCCGAGCTGCAGGAAGCGCTCAGCCAACGCGAGGCGGCATGGCTTAAGGTCCAACGCGAACAGATTGACCGCGAGCGCGCGGAGTGGGAGTCTACCCGCGACGCCGAGATGCTACAGCGCCGTCGCGAGCTCGAAGCGTCGTTGGCCCAGCGCGAGCGCCTGATCGACGAGACGATCCGTAACCGCCAGAAGGAAAGCGAAGCTGCCCTGATCCAGCGCGAGCGCGAGCTTCTCCTTGCCTACGAAGAGCAGATCGCATTGGCGCGCAGCGAATTTGACGTCACTTTGCGGGAGCGCGAGGAGTCCATCCGCGGCAAGGCCCGCGAGACGGTCGAACGCGAGACGGCGGCCCTGCGCGCAGAGACCGACAAACGCGAAGCCGCTTTCGAGGCCCGTCGCAACGACCTGGAAAAATCCTTCGTCGATCGTCGCCAGAAAATGGAAGACGATTTCGAGCGCCGCCGCCGCGAGTCCACGAGCTCGCTGACCGCGGAACGCGAAGCGACCCTCGCCCAGCTCGAGGTCCGCATCCGGGAAATCGAAACAGAGAAGGCCCGCCATGGGTCGTGGCTGGCCGAAAAAGAAGCCGAGATCGCGTCTCGCTACCACGAACAGGAGCGGCAGCTCCGCCAGGACCTCAATTTGACCAAGATCGAGCTCGCGTCGCAGTACGACGAAAAAGTCCGCCGTCTCGCCGAGGAGCGCGAGAGCCTGCGACGCGACTACGAGCAGAAACTCCGAGATCTAGAGAAGCGGCGCTTAGGCTGAGCGACCTCGCCAAAGCAACGGCAACGGCGTGCGGGCGCGTGAGCGGGAGTAATCATTCGTCGGGGACGCGCGGGTTTGACCCGCGCTTGGCATCGGTCGCGCCGTCGCAGCGTAAGGCGCGACCGACGACACCCCGCCGAATGATTACTCCCGCTCACCACCTGGCGTACGATTGCCTAAGGTTGTGACGGTCAATCGCCATCGCGCCTGAGGCGTAAGGCGTTTGGGGCGGCGCGCGGTTTATATCCCGGCGGGATTTCATGCGACGACGGCGTCAAATCCGTGATTCCGCTTCTAGCCGCGGAGCGTGGCTAAGCGGCGGTCCGCCGC
>JANPGH010000094.1:0-2244 GCA_031423795.1 Elusimicrobiota bacterium
ATCGCTGTTTTCGCATCCGGCAATCGTGCCAGATTTTGCGACCGCCTTAAACGCTATTTCTTCGTCGAGAGCACCGCGCTTTTTACGCCGATTTCACCCACTCGCCGGGATGAAGACCCCGAATTTTATTCCAGCACAAGCTGGACCTCAACCGTCCGCAATTTTGAATCTGATTGAAAATACCGCTGCTAATGCGGGAATGGGGTTCAATACTGTAGCGACTTTCGCCGCTGTCTCCGAACCACGAGCAGCGGCTCGCCCCAATTCTCCGCAGCCACAGCCGGTATTGACTCCCGACCAAATTCAATTGGTCCGTCTTTCAATAAAAGGACCTAAAGCTAAAAGCGGTGCTCCTAGTCAAGCGGTGGTCCGAACATTCAATTTAAATGCTGAGATTGTTCAAGGGAAATTACGTATTTTTGGCTTACGCCGAGAAAATTCACCTGTTCAGTTTAAATTGTTTGAACTGCTAAATGATGCGGGTTACATTGCTATAAAAACGGATGGTAAGGACTTCCATTGGTATTTGTTAGATCGAAATTTCAATTTCGCCATGGCAGCAGTTCAGGCACCCATTTCATCTCCGCCGTCACTTTTGCAAAAGCCGGAAGCTGAACGACTATATGTGATCGATTTTATAGAGTTTGGTGCACTGATCGACGAGTACAATCCTGAGTCAATGGCGCTAGCTATGTCTTCAAACTAAATTTCGCGCAAAAAAGCCCCCGGCAGTTCCCGGGGGCTTTTTTTATTGCTGGAGTTTTTACCGATCGCATGCTAGATACAAAAACAACCAATTCGGGCTATGAGGCGGTGTTTGCCGCGGCGGCGCACACTCTTACGGCCGGACGGCATTACGAGGACGCAGCACTTGTGTTAAGGGCGTGTTCGCGCCTGACGGGGCCGGATGATCCGCCGACATCATTAGTAGACAAGCTGAACGTGGTGCGTGGGTTGTGCGCCCAGTTGTTCTCGAGAGATATCGCACTCATGGTATCGGGGACGTGCCGGCACCCACGCTGACGGCGCTGCGCGCGGCGTTGGAGAAACTGGACAAGGCCTATCTGAAGCAGCTGAAAGCGTCGGGCAAGCCAATTAAGACGATGTATGACTACATCGAGGCGGTGATCATGGGTAGATAAGCGTTATCCCCATCTTCAAGGCGGTGGCCACGGTTGGTGGCAAATTCTGAACAAAGCGGCCGGCGACGACGACGTGAAGGCGTTCGAGCTGTTCGCAAAAGAACTGAAGGCCTACCGTAAAGCGTGAGGCGAGCGCTTGGAGGCCAATTGAGCGGCTCGTTGCGTCAACCAAGACGCTAAATCCGCAGGCCCGGGAATTTCTGATTTAGTCCAGGCGAAGATAAGATCCTCGACGTCGGGTCCGCTGATAAGTTCGTTGGCGGCCGCGATGACGGCTTCGCGGAATTTTTGACGACGTCTTAGGGAGGTTATAGGGTCGTGTTCAGCCTCTCGTGAAGGCGGCGGGACCAGATCGTCGTCGAGCAGCCAATGCTGGGCCTCCAGTATGCCGCGAGAGTTGAAAGCGCTGGGCTTAATTGTGGGTGTTGCCCGCACGGCGGAGGTTTCTGTCGGCAACTCCGCGCGACCGGAACTGCCGTCATATGCCGCATCCAAGCCGCGACTTGAGGCATCCGGCAGGCGAGCAAGGGCGGCATGGATCTTGCGTTCGCGATGCGCGAGCAAGTCTTGGTTGAGCACCCGGGCTTCGGGGGTAGGATGATCGGTACGGCGGCTTTTCCCACAGTTTATGAGAGCTTCGAAACCCTTCTTCGCAGTGTTCGCCGGAAAGCCAGCCTTATGTAGTATTCCCTGGCCGAGGGCATCGGCATGAGCCTCATACACGCGGGATTCCTCATTTGTCGGCTTCGCCGGTAGGTCAGAGAGGGAACGATAATGTTGTAAGGCATGCCCCAGTTCATGGGCAATGGCTAAACGACGAAGCTCAATGTCGTCCCGGAACGACGCCAGGGCGTTGTCTCCAAAATACAGCGTGCGACCGAGGAACTCCGCCAATGGGCGATCTTTCCCTTCAAGGAAAAAGATAATGCTGACTTCCGTGGATGAAAGCCCCGCGGCTTCACGCAGGACGAGAAAATCTTTTTGGGGTCTTCATCCCGGCGAGTGGGTGAAATCGGCGTAAAAAGCGCGGTGCTCTCGACGAAGAAATAGCGTTTAAGGCGGTCGCAAAATCTGGCACGATTGCCGGATGCGAAAACAGCGA
>JANPGH010000095.1:0-19588 GCA_031423795.1 Elusimicrobiota bacterium
AATAACTTCAATAACTGCAAGCCTGACCCCCTATTCCTTCACGCGCTCGACGTAGGAGCTGTTGCGGGTGTCAACGCGGATGCGGTCGCCTTCCTTGACGAATAGCGGGACGGAGATTTCCAGGCCAGTTTCGAGGGTCGCGGGCTTGACCATGTTGGAGACGGAGTCGCCCTTCACTCCGGGGACTGTCGAAGTGACGGTGAGCACCACATTGGCCGGGAGTTCGATCGCGGTGAGCTTATCGTCGACGTAGACGCCGAGTACTTCCATGTTCTCGCTCAGGAATTTCGCGGAATCGCCGAGAAGCGCCTTCGGGTAGTACACCTGCTCGTAGGTCTCGTTGTCCATGAAGACGGCCTTGTCGCCCTCGTCGTAGGAGTAGATCTTTTCACGTTTGGTCACCGGAACTTCGCGGAATTTTGTGCCGGAAGCATAAGAACGCTCGATGACCGCGTTGTTGGCGAGCACGCGCAGAGTCGTGCGATAGACGGCGGCGGATTGGGATTTGCGGTGATGTTGGTATGAAATGATTTGAACGATTTGGCCGTCGTCTTCGAAAACGACGCCGTTTTTGAATTGCGAGGTGTCGATCATGGGGGTACTGCCTCCGATTGTTCCTGCGAAAACGTTTGTTGCGCTTGAATCTTATCAAACCGAGCGGATTCCGTGCTATGATCTTGTCGCTTTCCTTATGAGTGGACAAGAACGCCTGACGGACCTCCAGGAGCGTCTTGACGCCAAGACACGCTTAATGCAGGACGTCGCCCACGAGCTGAAGAACCCGATGTCGGTCATCCACGGGTATGCCACGTTCCTGATGCGCGAAACCCTTGCGGATCATGAGCGCAAAAAATCCCTTCAGGCGATCCTCCTGAATGTTGAGCGCGCGCTGTCTTTAATCGACAATCTCCAGGACGCGGTTCGCCTCGAGACGGGCGGATTCCCTGTGGAGACCCGAATCGTTGAAGGCGTGATGCTTTTGCAGGAGGCCGTACAATGCGCCGAGCTCGAGGCGACTCGACGCGGAGTTCGCCTGCGCTGGCGTAGCCCAGTCGACGACCCGCTTTTCGTCGTGGCCGACCCCAAGCGCGTCGCCCAAATCCTGGCCAACCTCATCGGCAACGCATTGAAATTCACGCCGGATGGCGGAATGATCGACGTGCAGGCCCAGCGGGATGGCCTTACCGTGCGTTTCAGCGTCCTCGACACCGGACCCGGCGTCCCTCAGCACGAACTTCCCCACCTTTTCGATCGCTTCCATCAGGCGGGCCACGCTTCAACGAAATCACTCGGCCTTGGCCTGGGTCTTTCGATCTGCAAAGGCCTGGTTGAGGCGCACGGTGGACGGATCTGGGTCGAGAGCCCCCCTGGTTCCGGCGCCGCTTTCCATTTCACGCTGCCCTGCGTCGGTTCGCAACCAGGCTAAAGGCGCCGGAGCGATGACTGCCCGCTCGAAAGTAAAAACCGCGGCCCTCGCTGCGATCGCGGCAGCGCTCATTTACGTCCCACTGCTCGGCGTCCCCTTGATGTGGGACGATCGTCCCTTTTTGATCAATGTTCCGGCCTTTGACCATAAGTTACCCGCTTCTTTCTACGTCTCACCAGACTATTTTCGCCAGTCGGGTGAATTGACCTGGCGGCCTCTGTCGACCTTCAGCTATGCGACGCTCGTCCGTACATTCGGACGAAATCCCCTGCCGCTGCGCGTTACATCTCTTTTGCTTCACCTTTCCGCGTGCGCGCTGCTCGGATTCTTGGTGGCGTCCTTTGGTTTCAGCCTCGAAATCGCGCTCGCTGCGGCGGCCCTCTTTGCCATTCATCCCGCCCATATCGAGACCCTGCTCACCGTGACTTTCAATAAGGAAATACTCTCTACCATTGGTATCTTGGGTCTTTTACTCGCGCATCGCAGGCGTCATGTCACGCTCGCTGCTGCTAGCTTCATCGCAGGCTGTCTGGCCAAAGAGTCAGGGATTGTCGGGATCGTCCTCGTCGTCATGATGGAATTTCTCGAGGGTGGAGTTCCTGCTCTGCGACGAAGAGGTAGGGACCTCGGCATTTACGCCGCGGTCGCGGTGTGTTATCTTGTCGTCCGTTTCGGTCCGCTGAAAGGTCCCGGCGGTGAAGCCAACCTTTCTGCGCTTCTGCCTTGGGCCGAAAGGGCCTATTATGCGGCGCAAGGTTTTGTGTCCAGCGCACGCGTGATGCTGGCGCCGTGGGGACTGCGCATCGAATATTTTGCCCTCCCCCCCGCATCGATCTGGAAAGCCGGACTATGGTTGGCCGCCGCGTCTGCGCTACTCATCGCTCTCGTCGAGAGCGCGCGCCGAAAGAGCCGCAGCGAACCCGCGCTGGCGTTTTTCCTGCTTTGGCCGTTGCCCGCCCTTTTCCTCGTGAGCAACCTCTTGCCAACCGGCGTACTAAGTCTGCGCCTATTAGCTGAGCGCTGGCTGTACCTCCCTGCCGCGGGCGTATGTGCCGCGGTAGCCATTTTCCTGCGCGGCAAGCCCGCGCGATTGCGCCTGTTAATGGCCTTCTGGGTCGTTTTGGGATTAGCACGAGTGCAAGACTGGCGCGATGAGACGCACCTTTGGAGCAGTCTCGTCCAAATATACCCATGGAGTGCGAAGGCCATCGAGGGTCGCGGTGAAGCGCTTTACCGCTCGGGACGGATCCGCGAAGCATTGCTGCAATTCGAACGGGCAGAGCTGACACGCGACAACCGCAACGACCTGGTGCTGCGACATTACGTCCCACTGGCGCCGCCTGGGACGATCGCCTGGGACAGTGCGCCGTTGCAACGCTGGCTCGGCCGTTCTCGATTGAGGCTTGGCGATGAACGAGGAGCTCTCTTCGCGTTTGAAAAAGCTAACGCCTTGCAGCCCTCGGACGGCTACACCTATCGCGTACTCGCCTACGAATATGTCCGCCTCAACGATTTCTCGACTGGGCGCTCGTGGCTCGAAAAGGGCTTAGCGGTCGATCCTCACGATGAATTTTTGGTTCGCCTCAAGGGCGACATCGCGCGACGCCGACTCAGCTTTTACGCGCGTTTCGATTGAACTCACCGGCCAACGCGAGCCACGCCTCGAACGGAATCTGTTCCGGACGTACTGCGACATCGAGTCCCGCGCCGGAGAACGCGGCCTCGACCTCTATACGCGGAACATTGAACACTTTGGCAATCACATTGGCCGCCATTTTGCGACGCTGGCCGAAAGCCGCCTTCGCCAGCCGCCAAAACATCGCCTCATCAGCCTCACCGAGGCGTGGTTTCGGCAGTCGCCGCAGCTGCACGACCGCGGACTCGACCTGCGGTCGCGGCCGAAACGATTCCGGCGAAAGGTCGAGAATGATATCCGCGTCTGCGCGCAGCCGTACTGACAGCGACAGCAAGCCGTAATCCGCGCCGCCGACGTCGGCGACGATGCGCAAGGCGACTTCCTTTTGGAACATCAAGGTCGCCGTCTGCCAACCATCCCACAATAATATCTTCTGAAGGATCGCGGTGCCGACCGCGTAGGGAAGATTGGCCACGATAAACCACGGCCCGGCGCCAAGCGTCGCCGGATTTAGCCGCAAAAAATCCTCGCCGATCACGGTGAGCCGCGGCGGATTTCCCAGGCGGCCCGGCAAAGAATCTGCGAGTTCGAGATCCGTCTCGACGGCGACCACGCGCGCCCCCGTTGCCAAGAGCGGTGCGGTCAACGCTCCGCGACCGGGACCGATTTCCAAGACGGCGTCGTTTTCGCCAACGCCGGCCGCGCGGACGATGTCGGCCTGGGCCTGGAGATCGGTCAGGAAATGCTGGCCGAGTTTGGCCATCAGATCGGGGTCGCGAAACCCGCTCGGCGTCGGCGCAAGAGGTCCTCTCCCACTTTCCACACGTCGCCGGCGCCCAGCGTCAGAACCACGTCTCCAGACTTCAATTGTTTGGCAAGCTCCAAGGCCCCGGGATAGGCATGGCAGTCGACCCCGGATTTGCGCGCCGCGTCGACGATCAGCTTCGAGCTGACCCCCTTCATTGGCTTCTCTCCGGCAGCATAGACGTCCATCACATAAACCCGGTCGGCGGCTTTGAGCGCCGGGCCAAATTGTTTGGCCAGCAATTTGGTTCGCGAGTAACGGTGGGGCTGGAACACGACGATGACGCGGCCCGCCTTCCAAAGTCCCGCGACAGCGGCCAGCGTGGTGCGCACCTCGGTCGGATGGTGGCCGTAATCGTCGATGAATTCCACTCCCGACGCCTCGCCTAGGCGGTCCAAGCGGCGGCCGACCCCACGGAACTCGGCAAGTCCTTTGGCCAGACGACGCAAGTCAAATCCGAGGAAAGATCCCGCTGCCAACGCGCCGAGCGCGTTGGAAATATTGTGCAGCCCGGGAACACGCAAGCGCAGGGTCAACACCTTGCGGCCATGATGGCGGACGTCGAAGATCGATCCTTCCCGCTCCATTCGGATATTGTGCGCGCGCCAATCGGCGTCCGTATTGACGCCGAAGGTAACGATGGGTCGGGTCACACGCGCGTGCACTGACATCAAGTTTGGATCATCGGCGCACAACACCGCCGCGCCGTAGAAAGGCAAGCGCTGCAAATGTTCGACGAACGTATCCTTGAGCGCGCTCATCGTCTTGTAATGGTCCATGTGGTCGTCGTCAATGTTGGTGACGATGGCGACAAGCGGCGTCAGAAACAAGAAGGAACCGTCCGACTCATCGGCCTCGGCAACTAAATATTCCCCCACCCCAAGCTTCGCGTTCGAGTGGATATTTTTCAGCTGACCGCCGATGATGATGGTCGGAGCCGCTCCGGCCGCGCGCAGCGCCATCGCCACCAATGAGGTAGTCGTCGTTTTGCCGTGAGAGCCCGCTATCGTTACGGTTTTTTTCATACGGCCGAGTTCCGCGAGCATTTGAGCGCGCAACACGACAGGGACGCCGTTCTTCCGAGCGTAAGCAACCTCGGGATTCGACTCCGACACCGCCGAGCTCACGACGACCACTTGAGCGCCGCGAGCATGCGCCTGCGCATGGCCTTCGAAAACATTGACCCCCACCGCTTGAAGGTGGCGAGTGATCTCGCTGGCTTTGGAGTCCGAGCCGGAAATTTTATAGCCGAGGTTATTGAGCACCTCCGCGATCCCGCTCATTCCAACTCCGCCGATTCCGACAAAGTGAATTCGGTTCACGAAAGACTTCATCAGGCCGTCATCCTTGTGCGTCATTTCTTTGAGGTCTCCTTGTTAGCTGGGCGCAAAAGCCATTTCAGTCCATCGGCAGCAGCCTTGTTCTTGGGATCGATCCCCAAGGCCTTGCGCAATGCCGCGACCGCACCGTCTTCATCGCCACTCATCGCAGCGGCAACCCCGCGTCCCAACCATGCCGGGACCGAACGCGGATCCATGCGGGTTGCGATCATGAATGCCTCCATCGCCCGCTGACTCTCGCCCACGGTCGCATGCGCCAAACCGAGGGCCGTCCACGAATCAACGTCGGTTTGCGCGGGAAGCTCCCCCGGCTCCGGCAGAACTTCCGCGACCAAAGCCATCCAAGACGTTCCGATCACCCATAATCCCATGTCGTTGCCGACCTGGCGCGGTTCGTACGTCACCTTCGGTCGTCGTTCGGGATCCGCGTTGGACCTACCTATATCGACGAGATGGGTGAACGTCAGGTTCATGCCCAGACGTACGTCCGCGTCCGGCGGAGCGTCCTTCATCACCTGCCGCAAATCATCCATAATCTTGTTGATTTGCGCGTCGCGGGAAGAGCCGTCGCCCGCACCCAACGGATAGTCGCGTCGGACCGACTTCGGGGCGGAAGACGGCGCCCCGCCCGCCGCCTGCGCCAGCGCCTTGCGCAGGCTGGACGGAGATTCGCCCAAGGTATTCTTGACCAGTTTCGGTTTGGGAAGGAAGACCGCGTCCATGTGCATCACCGCGGCTTGATCAAGCGGCACGCGCCTCAAATTGCGCTCGAACATCGACAATGGATCAGCACTCTCGGGCTCGGGCCCGGGCGCGGCCGCACCCGGCGCATTCTTGTCGGAACCCGCCGTAGACGTCTTCTTGCCTCCCGAAAAGGAAACCGAAAGCTGCAACCCTGCTCCACCCTCTTCCGGTGTGAGATGGAACGCGTCGGCCATCACTTGGCGCGCTTTGGCGGGCTCTCCTAAAGCCAAATGCAGCCGGGCCAAGCGCATTCGCGCTACGGAATCGCCGGGCTTGATACTCACGGCTTTCTTTAGAGTGGCCATGGCACCCTTAAGGTCGTGCTCGCGCTCCTGCGCGCAGCCAAGTTCGAGTAACGCGTCCTCGTAATCCGGTTGGGCTTTCACCGCCGCGGAAAATTGTTCGACTGCATCGGCGTCGCGACCCAGCTTTCGGTACACCGAACCGAGCTGATAGCGGTAGAGGGGATTTTTCTTGTCAAGATCGACAGCCTTGCGCGACATCTCAAGCGCGCCCGTGTAGTCACCCAAGCTCTCCCGTATTGAACCCAGATTCATGAATCCGTCCGGGCGCGTCGGATCGAGTTCCGTCGAACGGCGGAACTCTGCCTCCGCGGCACGCTGATCGTCTTTCCACGCGTAGGAAATTCCCAGCAAGAGGTGGGGCTCGGCATCATCAGGACTCAGCTCGATCGCCCTACGATACGAGACAATCGATTCGTCGACCATTCCGTTCCAATATTGGGCCACGCCCATCATCATGTGGGCCACCGGATCTTTTGGATTTTCGGCCAGCGAATGGCGGATCTCATCCAACGCCCGCCCATACTGCTTTTGTTGCAAGTACTCGTGGCCTTGAATGAGTCCCTTGCGCGATTGCGACGCCATGATCTGATCCCAAATCGTTTCTTGGCCCGGCTCCGTCTTCGCCGCGCAAACCGGCGTGGATATAACGAGGATGGCCGCAGCACTGAGGGCCAAAGCCTTGAGTTTGGGCAATATCGCGCGCAATGCGCGTCCACGATGACTAATCGAATTTTTTTCCTCTGCCGTTAGCTCGGCCAAAGTGCGGCCGTCGGAAAGAACAAAGATGGGGTCGTAACCGAATCCAGACGAACCGCGCGGTATCTGCGCAATCGATCCATCCAGGCGGCCCTCAACATGTTCAACGCGCCCATCTGGTGCGGCGAGCGCCATCACCGTGCGAAATGTCGCCGCGCGGTCCGCGTCGAGAATGCCGGACATTTCCCGCAGCATCTTTTTGCAATTGTCGTCGTATGTGCAACCGGGACCGGCCCAGCGCGCCGATATCACGCCGGGAGCGCCGTCGAGGGCGGCGACTTCTAAGCCGGTGTCGTCGGCGAGCGCCCACGTCCGCACCACTCGCGCCGTTTCGAGGGCTTTTTTTTCTGCGTTTCCCTCGATCGTCGGACAGTCTTCGACGACCTCGCGCATCTGGGGATGCGCGTCTAATGTTTCGCACATGACACCAGTGCCGGCAAGCAGGCTCGTGATTTCCGAGACCTTGTGCGCGTTTCGCGTGGCGAGGACGAGTCGGACCTGACGGGACACAGAGGCGTATGTTATCATTTTCGAGAAATGACAGCCTTGCGCCAGTGCCTCGTAGTCATAGTCGCGATGTTTGCCGTCGCCTGTGCGTCCAATCCTCCCGAATTCGAGCATTCCGACGCGGGCTTGAAAGCGCGCATTGAGGCGGCTCTGCGCGGTCGCAAGGACTTGGACACGCACACGGTTACCATTGATGTCGACAACGGCACCGTCACGCTTTCCGGCTTGATCTCGACCGATGAGCAGCGCGCCCAAGTCAACCGCATCGTCAGACGCCTGCCCGGTGTCGACACATTATTCGACAATCTGCTGGTTCCGGAGTAAACTTGCGCGCCGCCTTGCTCCGTTGGTACCGCCGACATCGGCGCGAAATGCCGTGGCGCAATCTGGTTTCGCCGTACCGCACCTGGATCTCGGAGATCATGCTCCAGCAAACCACGGTCGCGGCCGTCACCCCGAAATTCGAGGCATTCCTCGCGCACTTTCCGGACATTAGGTCGCTTGCCCGCGCACGCGAGACTGAAGTGCTCAAGCATTGGGCCGGACTGGGTTATTACGCGCGCGCCCGCAACCTGAGGCGCGCCGCACAAAAAATCGTCGCCGAGCACGGCGGCGCGTTCCCCTCCGATTTCGACATGGTGATGGACTTGCCGGGGATTGGACGCTACACCGCTGGTGCAATCCTCTCCATCGCCTTTCAAAAGCCGTATCCTGTCGTCGACGGCAACGTGATCCGCGTTTATTCGCGATTGTTCGCGTTGCGCGGCCGCGCGAAAGACCCGAAATTCGTCGAAACCGTCTGGTCTAAGGCCGGCGAGCTGATGCCGAAGCGAAATCCCGGCGATTGGAACCAAGCGCTGATGGACCTTGGCGCCACCGTCTGCACTCCCGAATCGCCGGCGTGCGACCGCTGCCCGGTTTCGCGGTACTGCGCGGCCAAAAAACTGGGGCTCCAGGACGAGCTGCCGATGCCCGAACCGAGCCGCACAGCTACCGACGTGCGCTGGCGCATGTTGTGGCTGCGGCGCGGCGGCGAAATCCTACTGTGGAAACGCTCGGCACGCGAGCGTTTGCTTAAGAATATGTGGGGTCTGCCCGAATACGGCAGCGTACCCGCGACGGCCGGCGCGAAGATTTCCGAAGCCTCCCATTCGATCACTCACCACGCGCTGCGCGTCGAGCTGTTCGAGGGCGTGCTTACGCCGGGAAAAAAACTTCCTTCCGAAGCGAAATGGGTAAAATCGGGCCGAGCCAAAAACTTACTCGTGTCGTCGCTGTGGCGCAAGCTTCTGCCCGCAATCTCTTAATTGATTTTTGTCCTTACTCGCGCAGGCCGATCGGTTTTGGCCACGATTTGACGTAGCGCACTTGTCCGATGACGTCTCCCCACCTCAAAGCCGTTCCGGGAGCGTGGTCGGCGGCGCGCACCATGGCCAAGGCGCGGCCGTCGGCGACACTGGTGATCTTGCCCGTTTCGACGCCATCACGAGTGAGAACGGCCCCGCGCACAGGAGCGCCTCCCGTGAAATCGAGCCCAACGAGGATACGGTTGACGTGACCGACGCGGCCCAGGCGCGACATCGTCTCTTGGCCCATGTAGCATCCTTTGTCTAGGCTGACGCCTGCGTCCTGACGCGCTTCGAGAGCCAAGGTTTGGGCGTTCATGTCGAGGCCATAGATCGGGAAACCCGAAGCGATGCGAAACGTCTCAAATTCGTCCACCGACATCAGATGGGCCGCCGGCGGGAGCGGAGCGTCCAAAAGCAGGCAGGCCGGTTCGCCGAATCGGTCCCAGGGCAGGCCGCCGGGCAGCTTTTTCCCGATCACCAGCCAAGCGTTGCGCGGCCGGAACATGTCCATCTTCGATTCGGAGAGCATCATCTTCTTCTCGAACGTGGCGGTAAATCCTGCGATCGCCGCCGGACGGACGACGGCCAATACGATTACGGGCTCGGTCTGGTAAAGCTCGCAATCGGCGACTAGCATTCCCTTGGGAGTCAGTACGCAGGCCGCGAGCATGACGCCCGGCGTTAGTTTTTCCATATCCGCCGACACGAGCCCCTGAAGGAATTTTTTCACGTCGGGCCCACGAAAACGGAAAAATCCCCAGTGAGTAACATCGAACGCGCGCAATGCCATATTCGAATTATACCCGATTGGCTATGCTGTCCTTTGTGAACCGAAAACTCGGGCTTATCTTGGACATGGACGGCGTGGTCTGCCATAACATGCCGGCCCATGAAGAGGCGTGGCGACGATTTTTGCGCAGTCACGCCATCGAAATGGATTTGCAGGATTTCCGAGAAAACACCGTGGGCATGACCACTGGGGAAGTCTTGCGCTACTATTTTAAGCGCGACGTCTCCCCCGAAGAAGCGGCCTGTCACGCGCAGGTCAAGGAGAAGACCTATCGCGACATTTACCGGTCCAAACGGCGGGCGGCGCAGGGACTGCGTCGATTTCTCGCCGCCGCAAACCGCGCCGGCTGGCGCGTAGGCCTGGGGACAGGATCTAAGGGCGACGGCGTGGCCTTCATCATCGACCACCTGAAACTGCGCCGCTATTTCGACACCATCGTCGACGGCAGTCAAGTGACCAAAGGCAAGCCGAATCCGGAAACGTTCCTGCGCGTGGCGAGAAAACTCAAGGTCCCCGCGAAAGACTGCATCGTCTTCGAGGATGCCTTGCTGGGAGAAAAAGCCGCCCGCCGCGCGCGTATGACCGTCATAGCTGTGACCACCTCATTGCCCGCCAAAAAATTCCGCTCGGCGGCCCTCGCGGTGCGCGATTTTCGCGGTTTAACGCCCGAAAAGTTGCTGATGCGTCTGCGTGTCAACCTCCGAAAAAGTCACATCAGAAATACTTCCCAGCGATAGTGCCGGCATACGATCGTCGCATAGATCAACGTGACGGCGGCGCAGGCGAGAATATTCAACCAGAGTAGCTGCGCCGTCCAGTCTTGGACCGGAAACCAGCTACCCGCAGGCATCTTTTGGAAAATCTCGTATTTACTGAGAGCAATTCCGATCCAGAGGGCCGTCGCTGGAATCGCCTGCGCCAGACCGAACTTCACCATTTCGCCCGCCATGGGTTTTAATTCATGGCCGACAGGCATTCCCAGTCCCAAGGCGAGGAACGCGAAAGCGCACAACGACGTTCCCCCGGCCAGGATCCAAAACGCGCTTTTAAACCAGATCATCTTTCCCCCTCCCTTACGGCCTGTGGACATCATAGATCATAGCGCCAGTTCCCGTCGTTGAACTTTTGCTAGGATTGCCGCCATGGGCGCCATCCGCAACCACGGCCGAGTTCCGCGATCGCTGCACGCGGAGTATTATTCGGAGCCCGGTGTAGCCGCGCGCGAAGAGATTCACAGTTCCTCCGGCGTGAATGGAGATTGGTCGCGTAAATACCATTACCGCCACTTTCCTACCCGCCAAAGCCGCGATCCGCACAAGCTGCCGCTCGACTTGCGCCCTCAACCGCTTCCCCCGCTGCCGCTACAGCCCTGGCATTTGCGGGCCGCGCGCATCAAAGCCCACGGCGACGTCGTCAGCGGACGAGTTCCACTTTTATATGGCGAGTCGACCTTCGTATTCGGCGCGAAGTTCGAGCGCTCATGCCCGGCGGATCGTTTTTTTCACAACGGCGACGGCCACGAACTGTGGTACGTCCATGAGGGCCGCGGGTTGCTCGCGTCCGAATATGGCGTCCTACCTTTCCGCCCCGGTCATTTCGTCGTCGTTCCAAAAGCAACGAGCTACCGCGTCGAGTTGGAGAGCGAAGATTGCTGTTTGCTGCTCATCGAATCGCGCTTTCCGATCGTCCAGACGCACGCGATGACGCCGATGGTCGACACAGAAATCGATTCGCCAGAATTTCGACTTCCGCGGGATGAGGAAGGCGAATTTCGCATTTGGACCAAACACAACGGAGGATTCGTCACCGAGATGTTCCTCGGACATCACCCGTTCGACCTGATCGGTTGGCATGGTTCGCTTTACCCTTTCGCCCTCCACTCCGACGACGCGCGCCCGACGGAAATTCTCGGTAGAAGGACATCGCTTTTTGAATCCGGATGCGTAAACGCGCGGGGATTTTCCGTCGGCATGGCGACGGGTTCAGACGAAGCGGCACGGCAAAACGCTGATTCTGACGAAGCGGTATTTTTTGCCAATGCCCGCGTTGGCGCCCGGAAAGGGTCGGTCGAACGAGGTTCGCTGACTTTTCACGCCGGTTCGCTGCCGCATGCGCCGCAGGCCACGACGATCACGCGTCTGCACGACGAGCGCGGCAACCTCGCCCATGACCAGGTCGTCTCGCTGCAAACCTGCTTCGAGCCGCTGGCGGTCGCCAAGCAGGCCATGGGGATTGCGGAAAAGGACTACGTCACGCGGGAGTTTCGCTCCGCGCAGTCCATCCCCGTCGAATAGCGCCGCTCAGCGCCGGGAAGCGATGGGTGCCAGGCCAACGATCGACCAAGAAAGGTCGACGTGGCTCAAATCCCGATCGGCAAAGCCGACCGCACGCAGTCGCCCCGAGTTCTTGGCCGATTTAGAGGGGCGATGGTCGATCGCCGCGATTTCGATGCGGCCTGACTCGCCTGAAACTTCTTCAAATTCGATGCCGCGCCTGCGCAATTCGTTACTATCGAACCCGGCGCCCGCCCCGGTACGCCGATCGGTGACGGTCACGACGTAAGTACGTGCCTCTTCAACGTAGCTTTCCATAAGTCGCAGTCGCACCTCGACGTGCTTACGTTTCAATTCGAAAGCCTTCGGCCAAATGGAATAAACGAGCCACGATGAATTTGGGCCGCCGTGAAGCTTCACGGTCGCCTCCGCGGGCGAAGTTTTGACCTTGGTCTCTTCGATCATGGTACGAAACGAGATCGCGGTCCGAATTTTACGGTGATCACCGCCGATCAACAGTGAAACGGGCTGCCATTTCTTGGCGTCGGCCCGGATTGCCGCATGGATCTCTGGGCGGGCTTTCGGTCGGGCCGGCGCCTTCGCCAACGAAGCGGAAGCGGCAACAGTTACGATAAGCACAATCGAAACGATTGGCTTTATGGCCATGAAAGGACGGCGAGGGTTTCCTTAAGCCGGGCGCTGCGCGCGACGGCGGCCTCGTGCTGGGATTTGGCCTCGACGATTTTTTCTGCCGGAACGTTCGGCGCCGCCGTTAAATTATTGAGTTTCGCCTCACACTTGCCGATGTCGCCCTCGGCCTTAACCAGGTCTTTGGCGAGGCGTTCGCGTTCCTTGGTGAAGTCGATCAGGCCCGCGAGCGGCACATAAAAGGTCACGCCGTCGGCGACGGCGGTAGCACTTTGCGCCGGGCGCGGTCCTACAGACGCTTGGAGGATTTCGAGGCGGGCCAAAAGCGAGACATACGAATTGTGCTTGCCGACCACATCAGCGGCGAGCGGGCCGGATGCCAAGGCTTTGATCTTTAGTCCCAACGGGACGTTGAGCTGGGCGCGCAGCGAGCGGATCGAGGTCACCGCCCCCATTAACAAGCCCATTTCTTTTTCGGCCGCAGGATTGGACCAATCGCGCGCGGCGGTCTGGTAGCCGCCGTTCAAGATAAATTCCGTGGTTTCGCCGACGAAGGGCTTGAGTGCTCCGTACAATTCCTCGGTGACGAACGGCATCAACGGGTGCAGCGCCTTTACGGTACCGACGAGAACACCGACCAGGATGGTACGCGCCGCTTCTTTTTCGACGCCTTCCGCTCCGGTGAGGCGTCCCTTGGCCAGCTCGATGTACCAATCACAAAATTCATCCCATAAGAACGCATATAAGGCTTCAGCCGCGACCGCGGGCTCGTACGCATCCAGATGTAACTGGGCCTTAGCTAGCGTCGCTTGGTAACGCGAGAGTATCCATGCGTCGGCGAGTTCCAGGCGCGCCGAGGAAAGGGCTTCGAGTTGATAGCGAACGCCTTTCGACGATTCCGGGAGGTTCATCAATACAAACCGCGTCGAATTCCACAGCTTGTTCACGAAATTGCGCGCAGCGAGCACAGACTGCTCGTCGAAGGCGATGTCGCGGCCGGGATGGGCCTGCGCCATCAACGAAAACCGTAATGCATCGGTGCCGTACTTGTCCATCATCAGCAGCGGATCGATGACATTGCCGATGGACTTCGACATTTTCTTTCCGCCCCTATCACGAACGATCCCATGGATCACCGCCTCAGAGAATGGGACCTTGCCTTCAAAGGCCAGCCCCATCATTTGCATGCGGGCGACCCACAAATAGAGGATCTCATAGCCGGTGACCAAGGTCGACGTCGGATAGTAATAGGCGAGATCGGCCGTTTTGTCGGGCCAACCGAACACCGACAACGGCCACAACGCCGACGAAAACCAGGTATCTAAGACGTCAGGATCTTGAGTCCAGCCCGGGCCGGGTGATTCAAGCGAAACGCGCGGCTCCGCCCCATCTTTGTACCACACCGGAATGCGATGGCCCCACCAAATTTGGCGGGACACGCACCAATCTCTCATGTTGACGAGCCAATCGCGGTACGGCTTAGTCCAATTGCTGGGATAAATCTTGAACTGTCCCTCGTCGAGAGCTTTGAGCGCAGGTTTGGCCAGCTCGATCTGCTTGACGAACCACTGCAGCGACAAGAGCGGCTCGATCACCGAACCGCAGCGGTAGCAGACCTGGACCGCGCTCTTGTGGTCTTCCTTCTTGCGCAAAAGGCCGGTGGATTCGAGATCCGCGATCACCTGGTCGCGACCTTTCTCGCGCGACAATCCCGCGTAAAGGCCTGCGGCCTCGGTCAGTTTTCCATCGGGTCCGATCGCCTTGATCGCCGGCAGACCATGGCGTTGGCCGATTTCCCAGTCGGCTTGGTCGTGCGCGGGCGTCACCTTCAGGCATCCGGTGCCGAATTCGAAATCGACATGCGCGTCGGCGATGACCGGAATTGCCCGCGAAATAAACGGGATCAGCACTTTTTTGCCGACGAGATGAGTCCATCGTGAATCCTTCGGACTGACCGCGACCGCGGTGTCACCGAACATAGTTTCGGGGCGCGTGGTCGCAACCACCGCACCTTCGCCACCGCCTTCCAATTTGTAATGGATGTGGTACAGCCCACCCTTGCGCTCTTCGCGCTCGACTTCGATGTCAGATAGCGCGGTGCCGCAACGCACGCACCAATTGACCAATCGCTCGCCGCGGTAGATGAGACCCTTTTCCCAAAGTGTCTTAAACGCGACGAACACGGCCTTGGCCCGCGCCTCATCCATCGTGAACGCTTCGCGCTCCCAATCAAGAGAACATCCCAGACGTCGCAACTGGCCAAGAATTGTTTTTTTGCAATCGCGCGTCCAGGCCTGCATCCGCTCAAGGAACGCCGCGCGCCCCAACGCCTGACGGTCCACCTTCTCCGCCTTCAGCTGTTTTTCCATCACGTTTTGGGTCGCGATGCCGCCGTGATCGGTCCCGGGAATCCAACAAGTCGGGCGGCCGCGCAAACGCTGGTGGCGGATGAAGGCGTCTTGCAGGGTGTTGTTCAGCGCGTGGCCGATGTGCAGGGCACCAGTCACGTTCGGGGGTGGGATTACGATCGTAAATGGGACCGCGGTACCGGCGGTCGCTTTATAGAGCTTAGCCGCCTCCCACGCAGCCAACCGGGCCTCTTCGACGGGCTTCGGATCGTAGGTTTTTTCGAGCATGACCGTCTCTTGGCTCACAACAAGTCGGAAGCCAGTGCGGCGAGCGCCGAACGTTCGCTTTTCGTGAACGTCACGTGGCCGAACAGCTGCTGGCCCTTGAACCGCTCTACCAAGTTTGTCAGGCCGTTTGACGCCGCGTCCAAGTAGTAGTTATCGACCTGGTGAGGATCGCCGGTCAGAACGATTTTAGCACCTTGGCCGGCCCGAGAAATGATGGTTTTGATCTCGTGCGGAGTCAGATTTTGTGCATCATCGATAATGATCAGCAGGCCGGGCAGCGTGCGCCCACGCAGGAAGGTGACTGCCTCGATTTCCAGGATCCCTTCTTCGATCAGCATCTGGATGTCCATGTCGGCGGTTTCGAGCGCACCCTTCGGCTTTTCCAGGAGGTAGGACAGGTTGTCATAAATTGCGCCCATCCAGTTTGTCAGCTTTTCCTCCTTCGTGCCCGGAAGGAACCCGATGTCATGGCCGACGGCGATCACCGGGCGTCCGACAAGAATGCGGCGGTAGATTTTCTGCTCGAGCGTCTGTTGAAGTCCCGCGGCCAACGCGAGCATGGTCTTGCCCGAGCCCGCCAGTCCCACCAAGGTCACCAGCTGCACGTCGGGGTTGAGCAGCAATTCGAGCGCGAAGCGCTGCTCGATATTGAGCGGCTTGATTCCCCACGGCGCGCTGTCGGCTTTCGTCAGTGGCACCAACGACTGCATCTTCGCGTCGTGGCGCGTCAGCGCGCTTTTGGAGCCGGCATCCGAGGACTTCAAGACCACAAATTCGTTGGGGACCAAGTCGGCCGTCGGCAGGTCCAGCCGCTTGTCCTTGTAAAAACGGTCGATCATCTCGCCGGAGACCGCGATCTCGCGCCAACCCCGATACAACTCGTCGATATCGACTTTTTCCTTCTCGTAATCCTGCGTCTCCAGGCCCAGCGCCTCGGCCTTAATGCGCAAGTTGATGTCCTTGGAGATGAACACCACATTTTCGCCCTGCTTTTTGAGGTACTGGGCGCACGACAAGATTTCGTTGTCCTTCGAGTGCGCGGAGAAGGCCTTGGGCAGGCCGTCGGACACCATGATCTCGACCTTAAGCTTGCCGCCGTGCTCCAGCGGCACCCAATTTGAAAGTTTTCCTTTTTTGCGCAGCTCGTCGAGCTTGCGCGCGACCATGCGAGCCGAGCGGCCACGCTCGTCGTTGGAACGCTTGAAGGTGTCCAACTCCTCGATCACCGTCAACGGCAGCACGACGCGCGAACCCTGGAAGGCGAACATAGACAAAGGGTCGTGCAGAATCACGTTGGTGTCGAGGACGAAAGTCTTCATGCGGTCGCCTCCTGAATTTGGAACGGCGGGACGAATTCGAGAAACACGTCGTTGGCCAGAAACACGCCTTCGGCGCTCAACTTCCAACGACCACCGGTCTCCAAGGCGAGCCCACGCGCCTTGAGAACAGCCCAAGGGCCCGCGAAAGACCTGCGCAGCTCCTCGCTGGGGACGAACCCGTCGATCAGTCGTAAGCCCAGGAATGCCTCCTCGCCGATGGCCTCGAGCCCGCGCGGAGCGTCCGTCTCCCCGGTCGCGCGCCGGCCGGACTCGATCGCCTCGATGTAGCCGGCCAATTTATCGACATTGCTGGTGCGCACGCCGCCCAAGAAAGACGCCGCACCACAACCGAGCCCCAAATACTCGCCTCTACGCCAATAATTGAGATTGTGCTGTGAGCGGCGGCCAAGCTTTGCCCAATTTGAGATTTCGTAATGATCGAGGCCCGCGCTTTTCAGCGCCGTGATCGCGATTTCGTACATCTCCCGGCCCAAATCGGAGTCTTCCTCGATCCCTCGCTTGCCAAACAAGGTGCGATCCTCGACTTGCAGGCCGTACAGGGAAACGTGCTCGGGATCCAGCGCTAACGCATAGTCCAGTGTCGCGCGCAGGCTGTCCAAGGTCTGCCCCGGCAAACCGAACATCAAATCCACCGACAAGGTAGGAATGCCGGCGCGGCGCGCCAATCCGAAGACCTGGGAAAAATCGGCAGCGGTGTGACGCCGGCCAATCGACTTCAACAAATCATCGTCGGCGGTTTGGAGGCCGATCGACAGTCGGGTGACGCCGGATTTCACCAAGACCTCGAGCTTCTCGGCGTCGAGGCTTTCCGGGTTTGCCTCGAACGTGCTTTCGATGAAGCGGGCGCCGGGGTACGAGCGGCGCACACGCTCGAAAAGATCGTTGATTTGGGAAGCGGTCAACTCCGAGGGTGTGCCGCCTCCCATGTACAGCGTTCGTGGGGTGCGGGGTGGCAGCAAGGCTGCCTCGGCCTCAAGAGCGGCCAGGTATCGTTCGACTTGTTTTTTCTGACCCGAAAAAGCGGCGAAGTCGCAGTAAAAACACTTCACCGAACAAAAAGGGATATGGACGTAGAGACCGGTCAATTCCTCGTTATTTTCCTATATTATGTCCCATGCTCGCAAGGATGAGAAACCCTCAATGAATAAACGCGTCAACAGCTGGCCCCAGCCCGCCTCATTGCCCTGGCCGCAATCATCTGGTTTAGCCTCGGTTGCGGACAACCGACTGGCATTCCGTTTTTCGGATAAGCCGATCAGGTCCACGGTCGAAGCCGATCATCCTGTCGGACCAAGCCGATCAAGACGTAGCGACGCCGGACTTTTTTTAGTTTAGCATACCTCCGAGCATGCCGGCCTTGGCCGGTCCGTAGTCGTTTTCCCTGCCGAAAAAAATAAATTCATCGTCGGCCTTGTGGACCTGTGGGCAACGCGTAGCGTTGTCCAAGCGATTGGGGGCGGGGTGGGCAGCCGCAGGCTGTCCACGCCGTCCACATGAGCGGCATGTCCACAAGGTTCTTCATGAATCTTTCTTCGGCTTCTTTCTGATCGACTCGCCTCGAAGTTCGAACTTGTAGGCATTGTGCATCAGCCGGTCGCAGATGGCGTCGGCCAGTGTCGGGTCGCCGATGGCCTCGTGCCAATCTTTGAGGGGGCACTGGCTCGTGATGACCGTGGCTGTCGCGCCGTAGCGATCCTCGATAATTTCCAGGAAGTCCTTGCGCTCTGGCGCAGCCAAGGGCGTGATCAGGAAATCATCGATGATGAGGACTTGAACTTTCCCCATCCTCGTCAGCGCCTTCAGATGTGAGCCATCCCCGCGAGCCTGGTGAAGCGACTCGAACAGTCGCGGCGCTCGCGCATACAGCACGGGGTGTCCGGCGCGGGCGGCGAGATTTCCCAAGGCGCAGGCGATGTAGCTCTTACCCACACCCGCCGGCCCGGTGAGCAAGACGTTGCGTCCCGCCGCTATCCACTCGCCATTGGCCAGTTCCATCATCGCCTGCCTGACCAATCCTCGTGGGTGGCGATAGTCGATGTCTTCAACGGCGGCCTGCTGCTTGAACTTGGCGTTCTTGAGCAGGCGCGCAAGTCTCCGATTGTCCCGGTGCATCTTCTCGTCCTGCGCCAGTAGCGCGGCGAACTCTCCGTGCGACAACTCGGCCTGCTTGGGGTCGGTAAGCCTCTGCGGCAAGGACTGCGCCATCCCGAACAACTTCATGCTGTTGAGAATTCCGATCGTCTGTTCATTGAGCATTTTTTCTCCTCCGTTCAGTTGTAGTATTGCCCGCCGCGAATGTTCTCGTGGAAAGGCAAAGCGGTCTGCGCGGACTCTCCGGCTTTCGTCTGCCGGTCAAGACCTCGCAGTAAAATCGAACGCATCGACGTGTAGCTGCAGGTGTTGAATTCAAGGGCCCGGCCGGCGGCGGCCTCCACGCGCGCGGCGCCGTAATGCCCGAGCAGCTGCCTCAATATTCCGAGACAAGCTTTGTATCCCTGCTCGGGATGATCGCGCTTCGACATGATCTTGTCGACGAGAAGAGCGGTCCCAGGCCCCGTCTTGTTGGCCAGCTCAATGATGCGCGTGGGCGTCCACTCCAGATGTTGTTGGTGCGCTGGCGGCATGTGCTCTTTGAGCGTGGTGTACGTGTGGGCGACAAAGGACCTCGCGTGGCATGCCACGCGCTCGTGTATGTAAAACACCTCGACCATCGTTGCCGTGAGACGCGCATCCAGCTTCTCGTGCAGAAGGCGGAACGGGACCGAGTAGTTATGACGCTCGAGTTCGACGTGATAATTGAGCTGGACCCGAGCCGTTTTCCACTCGGCGTATTCGTAGGGTCTCGCCGGCAACACCTGGGCATTGGGCCGGTCGAGCGTTTCAAAAAGCTCTCGACGAGACTTCTTGACCTTGCGCAGTGCTCGAGTATTGAGTCGCTCCAGAAGCTCGGCGATCGCAGCATTGAGGTCGGCGATGTTGAAGAATACGCGGTGACGAAGGACGGCCATGATCCAGCGCTGGACGACCAGAACC
>JANPGH010000096.1:0-3040 GCA_031423795.1 Elusimicrobiota bacterium
GTGCCGGCGGGATCCCGCCTTACCGAGGCGCAATACGCGAGCCATCGCGCCGGCAACCTCTATGTCAACGTCCACAGCGCCGCTCATCCAAACGGAGAAATTCGAGGGCAGATCAGGAATTGAACGAAATGGCGTGAAGGGGCTGCCTGGCGGTGGCGAACATTCAGGACCGCCCGCGCCATCGGTATTGCGATTGTCCGGTCGGTGCTGCCGCGCCGCGTCCTGAGACGGTTCAAAGCGAGAATTAGCGGCCTGCGAGGCGGGGCTCCTGGAGACGCGGCTCCTGCCCGACGCATCCATCCGCTCGCCCATTCCTGTGGTGCGCGACGATTCCAGGTGATGGTTCCACGGTGCGGTTAGAATTGCGCGCTATTCGCGTTGCCGCCATTGCCCATGAAAACCGTGCCTCTACCCTCCAATCGCTCGTTCGGAACGCTGTTCGTCGTGGTGTTCGGGCTGCTGGGCGGTTATTCGTGGTGGCGCGGCGGCGCGGTCTATCCGTGGGCTTTCGGGTTGTCGCTGCTCACGCTGGCGGTCACGTTGGCCAGGCCCGACTGGCTGGCGCCGGCGAATCGCGCCTGGATGAAGCTGGCCGAATGGCTCAACCGTATCGTCAGTCCCATCGTGCTGGGAGTGATCTTCTACGGCATTTTTGCCCCGACGGCGTGGGTGATGCGGCTGGCCGGGCGCGACGCGATGAAGCGCCGTTTCGAGCCGGCGGCGCGCACCTACTGGGTCGAGCGCGAACCCCCCGGGCCCGATCCCGCCGGACTTCCCAACCAGTTCTGACCGGGCCCGACGATGTCCTTCCTGATCGAATTGTGGCAGTTCCTCCGCGCCCGCAAGAAGTTCTGGCTGCTGCCGATCATCCTGATGATGCTGGTCCTGGGCGGACTGCTGGTCCTGGCCCAGGGCTCCGCCATCGCGCCGTTCATCTACACGCTGTTCTAGCCGGTGCGCATTCTCGGCCTATCCGCCTATTACCACGATGCGGCGGCCGCGCTGGTCATCGACGGCCGCGTCGAGTACGCCGCCCAGGAGGAACGCTTCACGCGGGTCAAGCACGATCCCGGCTTTCCGCGGGAAGCGATCCGGTCGTGCCTCGAGTCCACGGGCGTGCGGCCGGCCGATATCGATCTGGTCGCCTTCTACGACAAGCCGTTCCTGAAGTTCGAGCGGCTGCTGGAAACCTACCTTGCCTTCGCGCCGCGGGGCTTCACCTCGTTCCGGCAGGCTGTACCCCTCTGGCTGAAAGAAAAGCTGTTCCAGAAGAGCCTGCTGGTCAAGGAATTGAAGTCCGTGGCCGGCGACGTCGATTGGCAACAGAAGCTGCTGTTCTCCGAGCACCACCTGAGCCACGCGGCCAGCGCCTTCTTTCCGTCGCCGTTCGAGCGCGCGGCGGTGCTGACGATGGACGGCGTGGGCGAATGGACGACGACCTCGCTGGCCCTGGGGGAAGGCCATCGGCTGAAGGTCATCCGCGAGATCCATTTCCCGCACTCGCTCGGGCTGCTCTACTCCGCCTTCACCTACTACACGGGCTTCAAGGTCAACTCGGGCGAATACAAGGTCATGGGGCTCGCCCCCTACGGCGAGCCCCGGTATCTGGACCTGATCAAGCAGAAGCTCATCGATATCAAGGACGACGGCAGCTTCCGCCTGAATCTCGACTACTTCGACTACTGCACCGGGCTGACGATGACCAACGCGCGCTTCGATGCGCTGTTCGGCGCCCCAGCCCGCCGGCCCGAGGCGCCGCTCACGCAGCGCGAAATGGACCTGGCCGCGTCGGTCCAGGCCGTGACCGAGGAGGTCGTGCTCAAGCTGGCCGGCGCCATAGCGCGCGAGACCGGCGAAAGGAACCTCTGCCTCGCCGGCGGGGTGGCGCTCAATTGCGTGGCGAACGGCAAGCTGCAGAAGCAAGGCTCCTTCGACCAGCTGTGGCTGCAGCCGGCGGCCGGCGACGCGGGCGGGGCCGTGGGGGCGGCGCTGGTCGCGGCACATTTGTACAAGGGCCAGCCGCGGGCGTTGAACGGCACCGCCGACGGCATGCGGGGGTCCTATCTCGGCCCCGCCTATGCGCAGGCCGACATCGAGCAGCGGCTGCGCGCCGCGGGCGCGGTGTTCGAGGCGGTGGCGGACGATACGCTGATCGAACGGGCTGCCGGCGCGCTGGCCGACGGCAAGGCGCTGGGCTGGCACCAGGGCCGGATGGAGTTCGGTCCGCGGGCGCTGGGAGGACGTTCAATCCTCGGCGACGCCCGTTCGCCCGCGATGCAAAGGCTGCTCAACCTCAAGGTCAAGTATCGCGAGTCGTTCCGGCCGTTTGCGCCCTCCGTCTTGCGCGAGGACGTCGCCGATTGGTTCGAGCTCGTCGCGGACAGCCCGTACATGCTGCTGGTCGCCGACGTCGCGCCGAAACGTCGCATCGCGATGACCGATGCGCAGAAAGCGCTGTTCGGGATCGACCGGCTCAACGTGCCCCGGTCTTCCATTCCGGCGGTAACCCACATCGACTACTCGGCGCGCGTCCAGACCGTGCACCGGGACACCAACCCGCGCTATCACGCGCTGCTCAGCCGCTTCAAGACCCTGACCGGCTGCCCGGTCATCGTCAACACCAGCTTCAACGTGCGCGGCGAGCCGATCGTATGCACACCCGAGGATGCGTTCCGCTGTTTCATGGGCACCGAGATCGAGGTGCTGGCCGTGGGCAACTGCTTCCTGCGCAAGGAAGACCAGGATCCGGCCCTGCGCCAGCGCTACGAAGGCAAGTTCGAACCCGACTGACTTCGGCAGGCCCGGCAAATCCTATTGACCGGGTCGGGCTATTGTTTCGTGGTTCGCAGCCCGGGAGCCGCACCGTCGTCGGCAGGAACCCTGCGCCGGCTCGCGAACCAAAGCGCGCCGCCCGGAAGGCTTACCACCAGCGCGCATAACCCGAAGCAGATCGAGAGGGCGAGGCTTTGAGCGGAGGGAACTCCCACCAGGTTCAGCGCGACAACCATGGCGCCTTCGCGGACCCCCCAGCCGGCCACCG
>JANPGH010000097.1:0-24784 GCA_031423795.1 Elusimicrobiota bacterium
GTCCAAAAGCGGTCGCCGTCCCACGCCAGTCCGGTCGGCTCGTACAGCCCGTCGCCGTACTCGGGCAGGGCGACCAAGGCGCTGACAAGATTAGGCCTATCCAAGTCGTGGCGACGCAGGACACGGTCGCCTGCGTCCAGAATCCAAAGGCGATGACCGTCCCAGGCCAAGGCAACAGGCTTGAGGCCCGCAATTTTCCAGCTTGCCAGCGGAGTTAGGGTCTCGTCCAGAAGGCGCTTGCTTAGAATCTTGTGCTGTTGGTCCAATGTCCACAGATAAAGGCCGTCAAAAGCCAGGCCCGCAGAGCTGGTCACGGCTTTTGGATAGCGCTGAAGCGTCGTCATTTTCGCGTCGCGCATGCGACGGGAAATCGTGCCATCGGCGGTGACCGTCCAGAGGCCGTCGGCGGCGAACGTCGCCGCAACCGGCGTTTCGGCGGTGAGGTGATGCACCGACGTGACACTCGCGTCGACGCGCGAATGCTGATAGAACGACTGCGTGAACCAATCCACGACCCACAAATCTTTGCCGTCGAAAGCTAATCCCGCCGGATGCGAAACCGGTAAGGCCCAGGAGTCGACGCGCGCCGCAGCCGCCGCGCGTAGCCCAGCCTCGCGGTGCAGCGACGTGGCCCCCAATGCCACCGCCATGAATCCTCCCACGGCCAAAGCGTACCAAACCGCCGACCGCCGGCGCGGCGCCAAATAAATAGGCGACAGTGTCGTGCCCTGCCAGCGCAGGCTTTTGGACACGCTGGCCTTCAAATCAGCACTTGTCCAAGGTGGTGCCACCACTTCGGCAGCGCCCGCCCGCATCAGTGCCACCGCGCGGCGTGCGTCACGCGTTTTCAACGCGGCGACGACCGGAAGCAGCGGAAAGGCGCGGTTCAGCTCGCGCGTGAGAATTTCGCCATCGGCTCCGCCGCCGTCGACGACGAGAAAGGCGTTCGGCCGGCGTTCTTGTGCGGAGTCGAGCGCCTGGTCAAGCGCCATCCAACCATCGGTGCGGTGGCCGAGCTCGCCGAGCAGCGTCTCCAGTGTTTGGCGATCGACGGCCTCGGCGGCGACGAGTCCGATCGCGGCCATATCAGGGTTTGGGCGAAGGGAGCGTCATCACCGCCCCCTCGATGGGAAGGCCGCGCTCGACCTTGTCTGTGTTCGCGTCAAAAATTTTCTCCCACAAGTTGGGATCCCCGTAGTATTGGCCGGCGATGGAGCGCAGCGTGTCGCCGGGTGCCACGCGATGAGTTTTGGGCCACGCCGGCGGTGCCGGGCGGGCCGGGGGCTGAGGAACCGCAACGGGTTTGGCGGCCGCGCGAAGTCCCGCGGCCTTCTCAGCGGCGCGATAATCGATCTCCTCATTTTTCTTAAGCAAAGCGCGGTATTCGTCCTGCGCTTCGAGCGTGCGCTTTTCCAGCACGCGTAATTGGGACGTCATCGAGTTTTTGCTCGATTCGGCGCTGGCAGCCTCTTGCTCGAAAGTCTTGCGGCGGTCTTCGAGCAGGTCGACTTCCCGCCGCAGCCGCTCGGCTTCCGCCGCAGCGGAGCCGATGAACTGGCCGGAGAAGGACGGAGCTCCGAAGCGATACTGGAACGTCGCTTCGTAGCCCCCCGCTGACCGGTTGACGCCGCCCGGCGGCATGGACACCGCAACATCCAGAACGGCTGGCGAGAAATTGACACCCAGCCCAAACGCCATTGTGCCCACGCCATCCAGGCGCTGGCCTTTGCCGGCGCGGACCTTGAGCATTCCCTGAAGGAAGGTCGACTCAAGTCCGGGATAGAATTCGGCCAATCCCCCCTTCACGCGGAAATCGCCAGCCAGCGTCAGCCACGGCCTGGCGCGGTACGCCGTCGCCAACAGAATTGCCCCACGGGGAAGACCGACACCGCTGGTCAAATCCGTGATCGCAGCACCTATCGACAAGCCCATGTCAGTACGGGCCAATGCGCCGACGTCAAATCCCATCCCGAAATTGCCTCCGCTGCCCTTGTTGACGTTGACGAACTTGAAATTGGCGCCGAGCTTAAGAGGCTTAGACAACGGAACCTCGAGAAACTTGAATTCCTGGGCGTAGTTAAATAAGACGGTGTCCATGTCTCCGGAATTGGCTTGACGCTCCAACCGATAGGACGCGCCGAATGTGCCGGTGTTGATGGGCTCGTAGGGGCGTACGTATGCTCCGGAGATTTGGGTCAGCGTTCCGACGGGAGATTGCAGCCGCCCAACCGATCCGCCCGCTTGGATGAAGGGCATGTTCGCGGTGCCGGCCGGGTTGTACCACATTCCATAGGCGTCGTCGGCCAGAGCGCCGAAGGCGTGCCCCATGCCCATCGCCCGCGCGCCCGGAAGGACGTCATTGAATGCGACCGCCCCGGCCGATTCAGCGGCCAGAAATGCGGCGGCAAAAAGCGCAAAGAACCGCTTTGTCATCAGCAGAATTATACTTGACCTATGTTTCAGGAATGAGGACGAACCGCTCAGGATTTGAAGCGCAGCGGCTTCTTGAGCGCGGCCTCGCCGTGGATGTGCCGGATCCGGGCTTCCAGCGCCGGCAACAGCCCTTTCGGCGCGCGCGCGGCGTCAACCAGAACGAACTGCCTTTGGAAGCGCGACGGCGCACTACGCAGGCGCTGGTAGACGGAATCGGTATCGACTTTTTCCAGCGCGCCGCTGGCCATATCGAGACCAAAGAGGCGGAACTTGACGGTGTTGCGGATCGAAATTTTATTGTCCTCGCACCACCACTGCAATTCGACGAGAGCCCACTCGACGGTGGACTCGCGGAATTCGTCCGCGGTTTCGTTATGATAACTCGCTCCGGACTGCACCAGGACGTCGCGGTCGGCGCGCATAGCGATGAAAAAGTCTCCCCATTGCGAGTCGGGGGTCTCCGAGAAATTCGCCAAGGCGGAAACTAATTTCTCGACCGTATTGCGCCGCGACGACTTCTGTTTCTTCACCGGCGAAGTGTAATGGGAATTCCCCATTCTTTCAAGAGGGCAAATGGGAGGAGGGCTTGACGCCCTTGGGCCGCGGCGGCATAATGGAGGGATGCAAGAAGGCGCACGGCCGCAAGGCCGCTTCGGCTGGATCATCGTGGCGGTGGCCATTGTGGGTTCGGCGGTGGGGGTTGGCATCTGGTCTTCCACCGCCAATCGCTCGGCGCCACCCATCGATGTGACCGGTTTCGACCTGTCTGCGACGCCGACCGCGCAACTCCCCACACCGACCGAGCCGGGACCATCCTCGGCCGCGCCGGCCCCCTCGAGTCTAACGATGATGAAGCCCGAAGCGGGAATACATTTCGGCGAGACCTCCGCCCCAAACGTCGCGGCTTCAAATCCGGCAACGGCTAAAAAGGAGTCTTCCCGCGTCGATTTCAAGCAGAATGCGCGAAAGCATGAAAACGATGTGCGCAGCTTCGCGCAGCGCATGACGGCCAAATATCCGGTGATACAGCAGTATGGCCGCGACTGGATGAAATATCCCGACCTCAAAAAACTTAACGACGATTACATGCGCAATCACGATCCCGTCGCGTTCATCGTCGGACTGTCCCGCGCGCCGAACCTGGGGACGATGGTAAAAAATTACGCCGGAAAACCGGAGATACGCGAATTCGTCGTGCAAGGCCTCAAGCAAGCTCCGGGCGAGCTCACTGCCTCGGCGATGGGCATCCTACAAAGCGACAGCGGGGTCAAGAACCTCATCACGAACATCGTGTCGGGTATGGGTCTGCCGCCAAGCATCACGGGAATGATTAATTCCGCCGGGTCAAGCCCGCAACCCGTTGATCAGAACAAGGTAATGAAGGACGTGCTCGGCAGCCCCGACATGCAGAAAGCCCTACAGGGCCGCTAAGTCGTTTGGCTTATTTTCCTTGGGCTGCTGCGGCAGCACTCGTCGTGCTGGTCGGACGCGGCACGCATTGGTACGCACTGTTAAGATAGGTCCCGCTTCCACACTGGACGCTGGGCGCCTGGGAGCCGGTGGGCGACGCACTGATATCTGTTCCGCCACAACCCTGCGACGAACAGCCGAGCGATGCGCCGAGAGCCAACGCCGTAGTCAAGGATGTAACCCGCAAAGTCCAAATATTCATATCGATTCTCCTCTGACGTCTTACTTGGCCTTCGCAGCTTGAGACGGAAGACAAACGCCGTTTTGCAGGGACGTTCCAGAACCACAGGTAACGGTGGGCTGCGATTTGCTAGTGCCGTCCAAGGTCGTGGGGTTGCCGCAACCGCTCTCCGAACAACCGGTCGCCGCCGCTCCCGCCACTGCCAGAACCAATGCCGACCAGCGGAAATTCTTCATACGTCCTCCTTGAACGTCTCTGAAGCTAGTGTAAAGGCGGACGAAATCAAAGTCAAGCCTTTAAGGCCTCTTTTATCACTTTTTAACCGACCCGGCGGCTGGATATAAAGCATCTTGCAACCGTCTCGAGATCCAGCGCGGGAGCCAAATCATATGGAGTATGGCCGTGTAATGCCCACCCACAACCCAGACCTGCCTAGCCGCAGGGAAAGCGGCGGCGAGTTTTAAGGCGTTTTCTCGGGGAATGACCGTGTCCGACCGCGCATTTAGGAGCAAAGCCGGCTTGCCGAAATTGGACTTTAGATGCTCAGCGGGATCAAGTCCCGCCCATGCGGCGCTCAAAGATTCGCGGGTCAACCCCATTTTTTGCACGAACGGCCCCGTGAGCGAGCTGTCGAAAGCAAGCGACGGAAAATCAGACCCTCCTAATAGGAATGCGGCAAAGCGCGGGCGCGGGTCCACCGAATAGACCACTGAACCAACTATCGCTCCCAGGCTGATCCCGAACAATGCGATCCGGTCGCCATCGACTTCCGGGCGCTCGGCCAGCACGCCCAAGGCCCGACGCGCATCGAGCACGGCTTGGCGGAAATTCGCAGCCAGTCGCTTCGGCGTGCGCGCCAGGAAAACCTGTCCACTGGGCATGCTGGGATCTGGCCGACGGTGGAATTGCGTTGGCATCTCTATCCACATCACGACGAAACCGTCGCGAACAAAACGATGCGCGAAGCGCGTCTCGATCCACACATTCGGCGCGGCCAATACCGGCAAAATGAGCACCGCCGGGACCTTGCGGGGTAGCGGCGAATTCGGCACCAACAGGTGCGCCCATACGGTGTCGTTGGCCAACCACGGGCTTTTTGCCGGAGACGGGAAGCGAAGAATTGTTTCGCTCCAAGGTGCCGCAGCGGCTTGGCTCGACGCGACAATGAAGAATTTCCCAGCCGGAAGGTCAAGTGGGCCGGCGAGAGCTGCCGCGGCCAGTGCAACGAGGAAAATCATGCTTCTAAAAACCCATCACCAGTGAGAACGCGGTCTGATAGATGTCGTGAGCTCCGAGGGAGGTCTGCGATAAAACGGTCGATTTTCCCATCACCCAGTACGAGTAATCGAACTTCAACGTGAAATGTTCAGAAAGTCGGTAATTGACGGCCGCTGTGTACTTGTCGATTTGGCTTTGGACATAGGGTGCGTCCGCGCGTACACCCGTCAAAGATGGGAATGTCGTCGATCCGTCGTTGTAATTCAAAAAGAAGTCCAGCAGCGGACCGCGGCGGTAGATTTGATTAAAGGCCAAAATGCCGGTCAATCGCCGGCCCATGGGCGGTTTGCGCATCAACGGGAATGCCGCCTGCAAGAAGTAGCCGTAAATCTGCTCGCTTTTGCGCGTTTGCGTGATTGGAGCCGTTAAGGCCACCCCGCTGGGCTGCACGAGGGGATTCAAAAATTGAGTGGACGAATAGATGGCTTCGCCGGTTAAGCTGATACCCTCGTATTCCAACGCCCAATTGACGTCCCACAGGCGGTAGTTCAGCTGACCTTCCAAGTCGTATTGCCCACCCATCCCCGAGAATCCAAGGATCACGCCCTCGATGTCGGCCGCCTGCTCAGGTATCGGGAACGGCAGACGCAAATCACCCAACGCGAACACCGCCCGCGCGCCGACCGTCTTCGAATTATTATTGTCGGCTAAGTTGTTGTTTTGGTGGCCGAAGTCCGGCGTGACCCCGTTCGATGGCGGCCCCGGAATTCCGAGATTTTGCGGGTTCGGGAAGGAACGAGAGCGATTCGTCGACTCGCCAAACCCATTGATCACGTAGACGGTCAGCTCTTCAGGAATAAATGGATGTTCATTCTCCGGATACCAGCTGGCACGCGCACCGAGGTCGGTGTAACCGGCGCTGATCGGCGGGCGGGGAGAATTGGGACGAACGACCAAATCGATGCTGTCGGGAGACGCGAAGATCAGGGGACGGGTTACCGTTAGGAATTGGTCGGAGCGGTACAGCTCGTTATAGCGTCCGAAGGGAACCAGGAATTTCCCGACCGAGAACTTCAGCTGCTTGACGCGGTCATATTCGGCGTATATCTGGAAAAGGCGTAATTCCCCCTGCTGAGCCGTGGGCACGTTCAGCTCAAGATAAAAAGGGATGTCTTTCATCACCGGGCCCTGGGCGCCGAAATAAACGTCGGCGAGATAGACCTCGTTTTGGATTTGGGTTTCGAAACCCGGCTCCTTAGGTCCCACGTTGCGCCAGTTCATCGACATGCTCCCGAACAGGCTGACCTGGCTCAGCTTTTCCAAAATGAAATCCCGCCCGATCGGGATTTTGTTCGGAATGGTCGCGACCACGCCCGCCCGCGCTACGCCTGACGCCGCCACAAGGGCCGCCAGCAGCAGCGCAATTTGACAGAAACGAGGCGATGATGTAGGATGGCTCACGTTATCCTGAGTATAACGCGTTTTGGGCTTTCGCGCCACGCGTCACATTAGAAGGGGGATTTTTCCATGGCTCACGTGATCGGTGAAGGCTGTCACGGCGAAGTGTACGCCGCATGCGTCGACGTATGTCCGGTGGAGTGCATTCATCCCGGCGATTACCAGGGCAAGCCGATGATGATCATTGATCCCGAGGTCTGTATCGACTGCGGCGTCTGCCTGCCGGAGTGCCCGATCGGCGCGATCGTCGGCTCTGTCGACGAGAACCCGACGTGGGCTAAGATCAACGCGGAGCTGACCCCATCTTTCAAAGGCAATCCGAAGCTCACGCCGCGCGCTCCCAACGAACCACCCCACAATCCGAACAACAAGCTCGTCAAGTAACGCGCTGAACCATAACGTCGTCCATCGCACCGCCCTCGAAACCGCGAAGGTGAAAGCCGTCGGCTTGGAACGGCTGCCGTTCGCTCAAGGGTTGTTCCGTGCCAAATCCCCCTCGGCGACGTTGGAATCTCCGGATTTGGAATCCCCGAGTGCCTTCGACGACGTGGTCGGATCGTTCGCGGCGGACATCCCTCCGGGCGGTGAAGTCGAGCTCTTCGTCAAGGTTCGCAGCGACGCCGGATGGTCAGACTGGTGCTGTCTGGGCGCGCAAACGTCGGAAGGATTCGCGTCGGCGCCGCCGGTTTCGGACTCCTTCGCCACGGTCAACGTCGATCAACTCCAGCTCAAGACGCCAGCATCCGCCGTGCGTTACCGGATCAAATTCCGGACTGTAGGAAAACCGGTTACTTTGCGCGCCGTGGCACTCGCCCTGTCCAACGGAGACTCACCGCAATCTCCGCCGGCCTTTACCGCCGGCCCTTGGGTGCGCGAACTCACTGTCACGCCACGGTCGCAATTGGACGCCCAGGAAAAATTCAAGCACAACATCTGCTCGCCGACGTCACTGGCGATGATCTTGGAATTTTGGGGGTCGAAGAAGGAAACCGAGGCCGTAGCACTCGCGGTTCGGGATCGGACCTCCCAATTATTCGGCAACTGGCCGGCGAACACGACCTTCGCCGCGAAGTTCGGCCTTGACGCGCGCGTCGCCCGGCTCGAATCGCTGGCGGACTTGGAACGAAGTGTGGCTGACGGCCGTCCCGTCATCGTCAGCGTGACATTCAACAAGGGAGAATTGCCGGGCGCCCCGATTCCAAAGACCTCGGGCCACCTGCTCGTCGTGTCGGGATTCACCGCGCAGGGCGACGTCATCGTCAACGACCCCGCGGGAAAGGGCCGCACCGAAGTGCGTCGGGTGTACTCGCGAGCCGCGTTCCATAAAGCTTGGCGAGTCAATAAGCGCGGACTCGCCTACTTGATCGGCCCAGACCTACCGAGACGCCTAGTCGTCGGCGTTCCCGTCGCAGACCTTTGGTCGAAACCCGTCCGCCGTGAAAAGCCGCGACTCGATGACGACGCTCACCTTTCTCAGCTCCTCTACGGCGAGGCCGCGACCGTCTTGGAGTCGAACGGCGAGTGGGTGCGCGTGCGCGCCGAGGAGCAGGAGAGCTACCTGCCCGCCAAATCCTGGCAAGGTTACCCCGGATGGATGCGCGCCGAGGACCTGGTCTCGGCTTCACATACGGACGCGGATTGCGTGGTGCGCGTACGTCAAACGGTCGTGCATCGCGGTTCGGAAATCTTGATGCTGTCCGTCGGCACTAGACTCAACCGAATGTCTGAAATCGGGGGAACGTCACGGGTCATTCTTCTCGACGGCGCTCAGGGAGAAATTCCTTCGGATTCGCTATACACCCCCCCGACCACTCCGACTGCCGCCTCACGCGCTGAGATTATCCGCACGGCCGAATTGTTTCTCGGCACTAGTTACTACTGGGGAGGCCGCGCGGGAGTGCAAAATGACCCCGCGATCGGCGTCGATTGCTCGGGACTCGTTAGCCTTGCCTACCGTATCCACGGCCGTGACGTGCCCCGTGACTCCCATGAGCAAAAACTCAAGGCTCGTCCGATCCGCAGCGCCGATCTGCTCAGCGGCGACCTGGTCTTCCTCACCAACGACGAAACATCCGATCGCATCACGCACGTGATGATTTTCACGGGCGGGGACGGACTGATTGAAAGCCGTAAATCCTCGGGCCGTGTGCTGCGTACGACGTTCTTGGAGCGTTTCGGACGCGCGATCACAGGCATCGAGTCCGGCGACGTCGTATCCGACCTTTCCTTCCCCCGCCCGCGCCGCCGTCGCCTGTTCTTGGGGTCCTACTTCTGAAGGCGTTCGAGTTCTTTATTGTAGAATAGCGCGCCATGCGAACCTTCCTCACCTTCTTGTTGTGCACGCTTATTACCGCTCCCGCCTGGTCTGCTTCCAAAATCCGGAAATCCCGCCACGCCGCGGCTCCGACAGCACCCGTAATCCTGCTGCACCCGCCCCGAGTTTCCACCGAGCCGATCACGTTCGTCTGGCCGCCGGAGGGAATGGTCCTGGCGGCGGAAAATGAATTTTTATTTGGCAGCGTCTCGATTGCCACCGCCTTGTTCACGGTAAACGGCCAAACCGTGCCTGTGCATAAGGATGGCGGATTCATCGCTTGGCTGCCTATCTCCGCTGGCTCGTTCACATTCCGCGCGTCTTTAGAACTCTCTTCGGGAACGGCGGTCGCGGAAAGGACTATCCTCGTTCCAGTTCCACCCGTACCGCTTCCCGACACCTCGCTCGCCATCGACAAGGCGTCACTCGCGCCGAAATGCGACCTCGAATTGCGCGCCGGCGACCGCTGGGTTGCGCGGATGAAAGCAACGCGGGGCAAGTCCGCGCGGTTGCGCGTCGGCAAAGGTCCTTGGTGGCCGATGCGTGAAGTCAATCCAAAACTGGGAATATACGAGGCCATGCTGTCGATCGCTCCGGGAGAGGAATTTCCCGCGGCCGCCGTCGAATATGAAATCAGCTCCGGCTGGTCGACCCAACGGGCGACGGGCACGGTCCGCATCTCGGCGACCGGAAGAGCGCCTCTTGTAGCGATCGTCAAGACGACCCCGGCGGGGTTCGCCAATATTAAGACCGAGCCGAATCAGGGGTTCTTGATTTTCCCTCCCCCGGGAACGCGGCTGAACGCGACTGGACGCGAGGGCGACTCGGTACGCATCGACCTCGGCGGAGCCTTAAGTGGGTGGATTGACGCTAAGGATGTGGACATATCGAGCATGACCATCCCACCCCACGCGGAGACCGGGAATATCGGGGTCGTCGAAGTCCCCGGTGGCGCGATGATCCGCTTCGGCCTGTCGGACCGCGTGCCGTTCGACGTCGTCGAGGGAGACTCTCTCGACTCGCTCACCATCCGCGTATTTTCCGCGGTGGGGCACACGAACATCGTCACCTACGACGGCGGCTCCGACTTCGTCGACTTTGTCCGTTGGCGCCAAGAAGCAACTGGGGTGGTCGCCTACACCGTGCGCTTAAAGCCGGGTCGCAAGCTTTGGGGTTGGAACGCGCGCTACGACAACGGCCCCGGCCTGCGCCTGGACTTACGTCGCCCACCTAAAATTGACCGCCGTCGGCCGCTGGCCGGAATCAAGGTCATGCTCGATCCCGGCCATATGCCCTCCGCGCACGGGGCAACGGGACCGCTCGGTACTTTCGAGATGGATGCCAATTACGCGATCGCCAAGGAAGCCGCCGCAAAATTCGAGAAAGCGGGCGCGACGATCTTGCTGACGCGCGGCACGACCACCGACGAAGTATCGCTGGTCGACCGCCCCAAACTGGCCGTGGACCGCGGCGCCGACATTTTCATCAGCCTGCATAACAATGCCCTGCCCGACGGGACCAATCCCTTCGGCAAACCGCGGGGATTTACGGTGTTTTATTACCATACCCACAGCTTGGCGCTGGGACGTGCCGTCCATGCCGCATACGCCGCCGTCGTCCCGGTTCCCGACGAAGGCCTGCAATGGGATAATTTGCTCGTCGCGCGCCTAAGCGCGGTGCCCGCAATCCTCGTTGAGAACGCTTACATGATTTTCCCCGAGCAGGAAGCGCTGCTCAACGACCCGCAATTCCGCTCGAAGCTCGCCGACGCGCTGGTCTCGGGAACGAAGAAATTTTTGTTGGAAAACGGAGAAAAGAAATGAGCCCCATCCCGAGTGGCCCGTTCGAGACTCTTAGCGAATTGATCGGCTTCCTAAACACCGTCAAGGACAGCGACGACGATCGCGTGTGGTCGCGCGTCCTCGATAAGCTGGCCGCCGCGATCGATTGCGAAGCCGCCACCTATTTTCTTTATCTTCCGAAGACCTGCCAACTGGCCGCGCGCTCTACACTAGGTGCGGCCGGCCATCAAGTCGAGACCCACCGCGTCGACGCCGGCCAAGGCCTGTGCGGTTGGGTCGCGAAGTACCGCGAACCCTTGCTCGTCGACGACGCGTACGCCGACCGGCGATTCATGCGCGAGTTTGACGAGGCGTCGGGATTTAAAACTCGCTCGGTGCTCGCGATGCCGCTCTACGACCGCCTGGACCTGGTCGGCGTCCTCGAGCTGATTAATAAGCGCTCAGGCCCCTTCAACGCCGCCGACTTAGCGCTGACCCAATCCGCGTGCCAAGCGACCTCGCACGCGCTGCGCTCACTACGCTTGGAATCAACTGTCGATAAGGTCACCGCCCATAACGCCAGCATTTTGCAAAACCTGGGCGGCGGCTTTGTGGCGGTAGACGCCCACGGCCGGCTGATGCTGTGCAACCCTTCGGCGAAGAAAATCCTGGAATTGCCCGACAACATCTCGCTGGGCCAGCCGATCGAGGAAAGCCTTATCGCAATCCCGGAAATGGGCGACATCCTCATGGACACGCTAGTCAAGAAGGAAACCGTCAAGCGCCAGGACCTGTGGTGGAAAATCCGCGGCGAAACTCGCGTGCTCGGCTACTCGACCCTTCTCATTCAAGATCCGCGGGGCCAAGTCGTCGGCGCCGGCATCACCTTCCAAGACATCACTCAGTTCCAGAAAAAAGCTTGAAGAAATCGGAACTGCTTCCGCGCAGCAAACACGACCTGGAGAGCGTAAAGGCCCTCGTTGCAGCGGGGCCCGAGGCAGCCTTGCCCATCCTCGACGAGCTGTTGACCTGGGTGCAGGACATCAATTGGCCCGTCGCCCATCCGGTGGCGATGTTTTTGTTGACCGTCGGCGCGCCGCTAATCCCCCCGCTGCGGAAGGTCCTGCGCTCTGGCGACGAGATGTGGATTTACTGGGTTTTGGGAAATATCGTGGCGAACTTGCCCAAGAATCTAATCGCCGAACTCGAACCGGAGCTCAATTCATTGGCCTATTGGGACGAAAACGCCTCAATCGCATTTCGCATCGCCATCGACGCCGGGGTATGGCCCGCCGAAAAAAGCGCCACGATGATCGCGAGAAAAATCGCGGCTTACGAGGGATTCATCACCGAGCTCAAGGACATGCAGGCGGATCTCAAGCCGTGACGATTGTCGCGTATAAATCAACCGTTGCCGGCAACAGTTGGCCTGTGAATACTCTGAATGCTTCCTTCATTTCGCCTATCGTTTGCCGCGCTGGGATAGTCGCGGCGTAAATGGCGTCGTCAATTCAGTGGTCGTCCTGACCAAGCCAGGCCCGTCTCGATAACGCAAGCGGGCCTTGACAGGGCAAGGGGGGCAGGCTATCCTTTGGGCATGTTCAGATCCCCTCTTTTCATCGCTCTTTTGGCGCTCACATCTGCTAATTCTTCTGCGCAGGACTTGTCGGACGCTACGAAGGTGGCCAAGGATTTGGCCGGGGCCGCGCAACTGCAGAATCAGGGACCGTCGCTCGAAGAGATCGGCAAGCGCTTCTTCCCCTCCTTCACTGGATTCACGTTGCAACCGCCGGACAAGACCAATAGCTCCAAGAACAATCGATACATGGTCGTCATGCCGTCCCGCAGCAACAAAAGCGGTTACGTACAAGTTTACGAAGTCGCGGCGAACGACTTGAGCCAACTCCAAGAAAATCTCGCCAAGGAGCTCCCCAGCGAGAGGGTCGCCCTGTTGTATCAGCTGGTTCTTGCGGAGCAATCCTACCGCATGGACTCGACGTCATACACCGACCTTTTTGGGCTGGAATTCGACGCCATGCCCGTTTCCGAAGACGGTTCGCACCGCGTCAATATCCGTATCAGGCCGAAGGTGCAATGCTTGCAAAGCGGACAGGCGAATTCGCCCGGAAGATATTTCAAAACCTCCGTGGAGGCTAAGCCCTTCGGATCTCAGTTCGTGAAAGCGAACCTCAAGCCTTATTCCGGCAATAAATCAAACCTCTATTCGCGCGATGAACTCTCGGTCGCTTTATTCACGAATACCGCCTTGCGCGACGAATACTTCGAGCTCACCCGGAACAACCTCGAATATTGCCGGAACCTTTCGCCGCGCTTCTACGCGCCCTGGGCCAACAACACGGGCGACGGGATCAAAAAGATGTGGCAAGACGCGCAAGCAGAGGCCGAAAGCTTAAAGTCCCGGCGCTAATTACGATTCGCCGACGTCGAGGCCGCGTTGGGGGCAGTCGGGGCGTAGCGTGCACACGTCGCAAACTGGGTTTTGGGCCTTGCAGACGCGGCGGCCATGCAGGATCATCGCATGGGAAAAGAAAATCCAATGGCGTTTGGGAACCACCGCCATCAAGTTCTGCTCGACTTTGACTGGGTCGGCCTCGTCGGTCAGGCTCATCCGGTAGGCCAGGCGCTTCATGTGAGTGTCGACAACCACGCCTTCGGCCTTGCCGAAGGCATTCCCTAATATCACGTTGGCCGTTTTGCGCGCAACACCGCGCAACGACAATAAATCGTCCATGTTGTCTGGCACTCTGCCGCCGAAGCGGTCGCGAAGCATTTGCGCAGTCGTGATGATCGACAGCGCCTTCATCCGGTAGAATCCGCACGAGCGGATGACCGATTCGAGGTCTTCCGGTGACGCGGACGCGTAGTCGTTGATGCTCTTGTAGCGCTTGAACAACGTTTTGGTGACCTTGTTGACCCGGACGTCGGTACATTGGGCCGACAGGATGGTCGCAAACAAAAGTTCGTGCGCGTTGGAATTGTCGAGCTCACATGTCGCGTCAGGGTAAAGCCGGCGCAGTCCGGCGACGATTTTCCGGGCGCGCTCGGTCCGATCCATCATTTTTTCTCGATCGGGTAGTAGTAGATGCCCAAGTTCACCGGATTGTCGACGAACCCGGACACCCACGTGCGCAGCGCGTAGACGCCGGACGGATGCACAGTGAAGATCGCCGGGCAGTCCTCGTAGCCGCGGGCAAGAATTTTCTTATAAAGCGCGCCGCGCTTTTGCGGCGCGGGTTCCGCGACCGCTCCCGCGATCATCGCGTCAAGCGCGGGATCGGAGAATCCTTGCGCAGACGGGTAGCGACCCTGGCTGTGGTAGAACGCGTAGATGAAGTTGTGCGCGTCTGGGTAGTCCGCGATCCAGCCGCGCGCAAACAGCGGCATCAGCCGCCGCTGGCCTTTGTCGACGAAATTCGCCCAATCGACGCCGCGCAAGTCGATCTTGAACTTAGGGTTGAGCCGCTCGACGCCTTTTTTCAGGATTTGGGCGGCGGCCTCCCGGACCTCGCCGCCGGTATTGTAGGTCACCGTGAACTTAAATCCTTTCTCCCACACCTGCCCGCCCCAAGCCTTGCGGAAATACGCCTCTGCCTTTTTCAAGTCGTAATCGTATCGCGGCTGCTGGGCGTCGTGGCCGGGCACCCACGGCGGGATCGGACCGAGCGCGCGCGTCGCGGTTCCTTTAAATGTGTCGCGCAAGACCGCCTCGACATCGAGTGCCGACGCAAATCCCTTGCGCAGATCCGCGTCAGCGAAAAAATCCGGCGGGATTCCGTCACCGTCGAGTTTTCCTGACCCGATGTCTGGATTGGCAACGGGGTTGATCTTGACGGTGAAAAACAGCGCCGGATCGGTTTGCAGGCGCGGCAGCTTGTCGGCCAGGCGCACGCCCGGGATGCCGACCATTTGGGCCACGTAAGGGCGCTGCATCTCGATCAAGTCGGCGTCGCCTGCCGCCAACATCAGCTTGCGCGTATTAATTTCGGGAACCGACTTGATCAGCACGCGGCGTAGCTTCGCGGGACCGCGCCAATAGCCGTCGTGGCGCTCGATTAGAGTGTAGCGCGCGGTGCGGTTCCAACGGGCGAGCTTGAACGGCCCCGCGCCATTCATATGGTCGAACAGATAGGACTTATCCTTCGGTTGGTCATTAAAGCGCTTCCACGTCTCGGCGCTTCCGTCCCAATCGCCGTGAGCCACGCACCAGGCCTTGGGCAAGACGTACGACCAGCGCGCCATCACCGATAAGAACGGACCGAACGGCCGCGGCAGCTCGATGACCACGACACCGCCTTCGACTCGCACGCGCTTGGACACTGCGTCGAAGTCGAGGGTCACAGTCCCCGACGAATTGCGCGTGGACGGCACGCCCGCGATCGGCTCCAAAAGCAGCGCCGCGGGACCGCCCGAAGGGTCTTCTATCATGAAACGAAGCAGCGAATAGCGCACGTCTTCCGGGGTCACTTCCGTGCCGTCGTGGAATTTAACGCCTCGACGGATCGGGAAACGATAGGTCCGTCCGTCTGACGAGACCAACCCGTTCTTCAGAGATGGGACTTTCTCGGCAATGCGCGGCTCGAACTCTACAAGCGAAGACCCCTTGAACCCAATCATGGTCTCGTAGACATTTTGAATGAGCGATTGGCTGGCTCCGTCGTAGGGGACCGCGGGATCCAAGGTGGAGACGTCTTGAATCTCAGCCAGCGTGAAGGTGTCTGGATTCTTGACCGGCTCGGCGGCAGAAATAAGCGAGGCGATCAGGAGGGCGATCATCATCGGGCCAGGATAGCGTTTCGCGCAGTCCGAGCACAAGGACTCCTCACAACCCATGCAAAATTCGCCAAATATTGTGTTAGAACGCCCGCGGCAATTATTTTCACCCAATTAAGGAGAAAATCTAGCGATGAAAAAGTTCATGGTAACGACTCTGGCGCTGGCGATGTTACTGCCCGTTGGAGCTCAGGCTGAGCTATTGAAGAACTTCAAGACCAGCGGCTCGCTGGAAGTGGACGCCGTTTCCGCGAACAACATCACTGATCTGCGCACCGATACTTACGATAAGATCGGGACCGTGCAGACCCGCATTTTTGTCAATATGGATTGGGACCTGCTCGACGACGTGCACTCGCACGTCACCCTGCGCAAGAACGACCGCACGTACGGCACCGGCGCGCAGAACCTGAACACCGTCGAATCAAATATTTTCGTCGATCAAGCCTACGCTAAAATCGACAAACTGTTCGGCGCCATTGACACGACCGTCGGCCGCCAGCACTACGGCGAACCCGGCGACCTGGTCATCTATTATGGCCCGCGCAAAGTTTACGGCCTTTTCGCGGGGAATGCGCTCGACTCCGTGCGCATGGACTGGAATGGGGAAAAGGTCGGCGTGACGGCGGTCAGCGGCGTCAACTCAGGCACGGCACTCGGCGTCAAGGACTCCGGCTCTATCAACGTTTACGGCCTGGAAGTCCATGCTAAGCCGATCGATGTCTTGTCTGGCTCGGCCTACGTCTATGAGCGCACGACGGTCAACTCCGGCTCGCGCGGCAACGCCGGAGCGGTCTCCGTTACCGGCGCTCGCAACTTGTGGGTCGCGGGATTGCGCGCCCAGCTCGCCGCCGGCGGCGCGTGGCTGAAGGGTGAGTACGACCAGAACTTCGGTGAGAACCGCGCCGTCAACGCGGACGGAAACTACACGACCGCGGAAAACTTCACGGGCTGGGCGGCAAAGCTCAACACCGGCATCAAGGTGGACTTGAGGCGCCTCGGCGCGTTGACGGGTTGGGCCGAAGGCATGGTGGCCAGCGGCGGCGGCGGCGCGGGCGCAAGCCGCGGCTTCTACCCGATCCTCAGCGACTACCGCCCGGGACTCATCTATGGACGGTTCGACAACAACTTCGCCAGCGCCGCGCTAAATCGCGGCGGTTTCGGCAACGTCGACGTCGTCCCCTCCAACCGCGTCATCCTCGGCGCGGGCGCGAAGATCACGCCGGCGGTGCTGAACAAACTGACCGTGGCGCTGTCCTTCTGGCAGTTCCGCACGCAGTCGGGCAACGTTACGCCGGCCTCGGCGCGGGGAAACAAGTTCCTCGGCAACGAATACGACCTGGAACTGACCTGGGCGCACTCGGAGAACGTCTCGGTCAGCGCGGGACTGGCGGACTTCCAGCCCGGCCGCGCGCTCATCGTATCCGGCGCCGGAGCGATCAACCCGGCGACAATGTGCACGTCTAACGTCTCGATTAAGTTCTAAATACGTCCCGATCGAAACAAGGCCCTCGCGCTTACGCGCGGGGGCCTTTGTTTTGATATTGACGAAGATCAAGCCAAGGGCCCCAGACGCGTGATAGAATTCGGTCAGTTAAGGAGAAACGAGATGCAAGCCCAGCCCCCAGCCCCCCCAAAGCGCCGCCGCGTTAGCGGCGCCCTACAATTTATCGAGTCCTCGATCGGCAAGAAAGTGATGGTCGCTCTTGCGGGAATTCTGCTGTGCGGCTTCCTGGTCATGCACCTCGCGGGCAACCTCTTCTTGTTTGTCGGCGACACAGCGTTCAACCACTACGCTGAGATGATTGAGAAAAATCCCCTTCTCCCGCTTGCCGAAATCGGATTGGTGGTCCTCTTTTTAATCCACATCATCCTCTCGTTGCGCGCGCGCTGGGCCAACAACGCCGCGCGCCCGATCGGCTACGAGTACTCTTCGACCAAGGGCGCGCGCACTCCCGGATCTAGGACCATGGCCCTGACCGGAACGCTGGTGCTGGCCTTCTTGATCGTGCATTTACGAACCTTCCGCTTTGCGCCGGAGGAAATGCGCGAGACAAACATCTATAAGGTCGTCGTCGACTGGTTTCACAACCCTTATTACGCCGGCTTTTACGTGCTGGCACTTGTCGGCCTGGGACTGCACCTGTCCCACGGCTTCCAAAGCGCGTTCCAGACCCTCGGCCTCAATCATCCGCGCTACACGCCGGCGATTCGCAAGATCGGGGTGGCCTTCGCGGTGCTAGTCGCCCTCGGCTTCATGAGCATGCCGATATACTTCGGCTTTCTGGGAGGCGCCAAGTGAAACTTGATTCGAAAGTCCCCACCGGCCCCATCGAGAAATCGTGGGACAAACACCGCTTCGACCTGAAGCTGGTAAACCCCGCCAACAAGCGCAAGTTTAAGGTCCTGGTCGTCGGCACGGGCCTGGCGGGATCGGCGGCGGCCGCCTCTTTAGCTGAGTTGGGATATGAAGTGGAGGCGTTCTGCGTGCAGGACTCCGCGCGCCGCGCCCACTCGATCGCCGCACAAGGCGGCATCAACGCCGCGAAGAACTACCCGAACGACGGCGACTCGATTTGGCGCCTGTTCTACGACACCGTCAAGGGCGGCGATTTCCGCTCGAGAGAAGCCAATGTCTACCGCTTGGCCCAAGTCTCCAACAACATCATCGACCAGTGCGCGGCGCAAGGCGTTCCATTCGCCCGCGAGTACGGCGGCACGCTATCCAACCGCAGCTTCGGCGGCGCGCAGGTCTCGCGCACGTTTTACGCGCGCGGCCAGACCGGCCAGCAGCTTTTGCTTGGCGCCTACTCGGCGCTGTCCCGGCAAGTGGGAGCCGGCACCGTCAAGATGTTCCCCCGCCGCGAAATGCTCGACCTTGTCTTGGTCGACGGCGCGGCCCGCGGCATCGTCTGCCGCAACCTGACTACTGGTGCTACCGAGAAATACTGGGGCGACGCCGTTTTGCTTTGCACCGGCGGTTATACGAACGTTTACTACTTGTCGACGGGCGCCAATTCCGTGAACGTTACCGCGGCATGGCGAGCGTACAAGCGCGGAGCGGCGTTCGCTAACCCCTGCTACACGCAGATCCACCCTACCTGCATTCCAGTCGCGGGCAAATATCAGTCGAAGCTGACCCTGATGTCGGAGTCCTTGCGTAATGACGGCCGCATCTGGGTCCCCAAGAAGAAGGGCGACATGCGCAACCCCGCCGAAATCCCGGAAGCGGAGCGAGACTACTACCTGGAGCGCAAATATCCGGCGTTCGGCAACCTGGTGCCCCGCGACATCGCGTCGCGCAACGCCAAGCAGGTCATCGACGAGGGCCGGGGCGCCAAGGGCACGCTGTCGGTATACCTGGACTTCAAGGACGCGATCAACCGCATCGGAGAGGACAAGGTGCGCGAGAAGTACGGTAACCTCTTCGACATGTACCTTCACATCACCGACGAGAACCCTTACCACGTTCCGATGCGCATTTACCCGGCGGTGCACTACACGATGGGCGGCCTATGGGTCGACTATAACCTGATGACCACCATCCCCGGCCTCTTCTGCCTCGGGGAAGCCAACTTCTCGGACCACGGCGCCAACCGCTTGGGCGCCTCGGCGCTGATGCAGGGCCTGGCCGACGGTTACTTCGTCCTGCCCTACACGATTGGCGGTTACTTCGCGGGTAACAAGCTGGCTAAATTGAACACGGAACACGCCGCGTTCAAGGCCGTGGAGGCCGACGTCGCCGCCCATACCGCCAAGCTGCTCAAGGTCAAGGGCCGGGCGACGCCGCAGGAGATACACCGCAAACTCGGCCACATCATGTGGGACAAGGTCGGCATGGGCCGCACCGCCGCCGGCCTCAAAGAGGCGCTGAAGGAAATCCCCGCGATTCGCGAGGAGTTCTGGAAGTCTGTTTCGGTGTCGGGATCGGGCGAGAGCTTCAATCAGACGCTCGAGCGCGCGGGTCGCGTCGCCGACTTTTTAGAGTTCGGCGAGCTCTTGGCCATGGACGCGCTGACTCGCGAGGAATCGTGCGGGGGACATTTCCGCGAAGAGCACCAGACCGAAGACGGCGAAGCCAAGCGCGACGATAAGAATTTCTCGCACGTCGCCGCCTGGGAGTATACCGGAGAAGGCAAGGTGCCGGTGCGCCACACCGAGCCCCTGACCTTCGAGAACGTCCACATCGCGCAGCGTAATTACGCGTAAGGATTGACATCATGGAAACTAAAGCGGTCGGTATGAACCTCACGCTGAAGGTCTGGCGCCAGAAGGATAATCGCGCCCCCGGCGGTCTCGTCGAATATCACGTGAAGGACGTTTCCCCCGACATCTCCTTCTTGGAAATGCTGGATATACTCAACGAACAGCTGGTCTCCAAGGGCGAGGACGCCATCGCATTTGACCACGATTGCCGCGAAGGGATTTGCGGAAGTTGCGCAATGATGATCGACGGCCAGGCGCATGGTCCAGACAAGGCCGCCACGACCTGCCAGCTGCACATGCGCCGCTACAAGGACGGCGAGGTGATCACCGTCGAGCCGTTCCGAGCGAAGGCCTTCCCCGTTGTCAAGGATTTGGTCGTCGACCGTTCGGCATTCGACCGCATCCAAGAGGCCGGCGGATTCGTGTCGGTCAACACCGGAAACGCCTGCGACGCCAATAATATCCTCGTCGCCCACGACAAAGCCGAGAAGGCCATGGACGCCGCAGCCTGCATTGGCTGCGGAGCCTGTGTCGCCGCCTGTCCGAACGCCAGCGCAATGCTGTTCGTCGCGGCCAAGGTCTCCCAATACGCGCTGCTGCCTCAAGGCCAGCCGGAACGAGAGAAGCGTGTGCTCGCCATGCGCGAGGCGATGGACAATGAAGGCTTCGGCCACTGCACCAATGAGTACGAGTGCGAAGCCGCCTGTCCCAAAGAAATTAAGGTCTCAAATATCGCCCGCCTCAATCGTGAATTCTTCCGCGCCATGGTCGTTTCCGAATAACCGGACTGGCCGTGCAAATCAACGAGGACTTCGGCGTCACGCCGGCCAAGCTCGCGGAGCTCAAAAACCGCGTCGAGCGCCTACATATCAAGCTCGACTTGATAGTCGAGACGTTCTCGCGCGGCGGCGGCAAGGGCGGACAGAAGGTGAATAAAACTGCAAACCGTGTTCAACTGCGCTACGCGCCGTTGAATCTGATAGTCGCCTGCCAACGCGATCGCAAACGCAGCCTGAACCGCTTCCTCGCGCTGCGAGAATTGGTCGATCGCATAGAAATCCAGATTTCGCCTGAAACGTCGGCGCGTCTGCGCGAGATCGAGCGCATCCGTCGGCGAAAATCCAGGTCGGCCGCGAGATCGTCCGCAAAAACATCTTCGGCCCCCGACGCATGAAGCACTTCTCCGTTGCCGACGCCGAGGCGTTGATACCAGAACTCGAACGTATCTTCGAGTCCGTCGTCGAGCTGGTCGCCCAAGCGGAAATGAAGGCCGCCGACCTTCGGCGACGTCAAGACGCCGCCGACACCGACGCCGCGGGTGCCGAAATCGCGCGCTCGCAAATCCAATTTCTCGCCCGCGGGGTCGACGACTGGCTGCGCAAGATTGCCGACCATGGCGCCATACCCAAAGGCGTCAACCCGGCCCTCGTGGATTTCCCCCATCGCATCGAGGGACGCGAAGTTTACCTGTGTTGGCGCCTCGGCGAGAAAAAAATCACCCACTTCCACGGCACCGATGAAGGATTCGGCGAGCGCCGCTCTCTGCCCAAGAAATAAGATCGAGACGGCGTCGGGGCGCCGAGGGTTGAACTCGGAACCTCGCGGTCCCAAACCGCGCGCTCTGCCAATTGAGCTACGCCCCGCCCGCCGTCAATCCCATTCTACCAATTGACGGGCTTGCTTATCGGTCCTTATGGGGGTACACTGAATCCATGAGGCGGTTATTGGCTATCGGCATCCTGACGTTGACGGCGGCATGCACGACACTGGACCACCCGAGCATCGTGGACACCGGCCGCCGTCCGGCGGAGCGACAGCTCTCGGCCGAGGAGACGGAAGCCGCCGCCCGCGCCCGCATCCGGGAGATCGAGGAGCGTATTTTACGCGGCGACCTGCCGAAAATCCAATTCGAGTTTGACCGGGACGAGATCCTGCCGGAATCGTATCCGACGCTGGACCGCATCGCCGAGGTGATTCAATCCAGCGAGCGCCTGAAGCTCATGATCTTCGCCCATTGCGACATCATTGGCACCGACGATTACAATTATGAGCTGTCCCGCCGTCGGGCCAAGTCGGTAAAAGGCTACCTCGCCAACAAGGGAATTCCGCCGCCTTCGATGCGCTATCGCGGTTTCGGCCGTTCAAAGCCGATTGCCGACAACGACACTGATGCGGGCCGGGCGAAGAACCGCCGGGTGGAGTTCTACGTCACAACCCGTGACTGGGACTCTGTGTATTGAGAAATCGCGTAACGATCATCGCAGCGAACCGCGATTACTAACTCGCAGCGCCTCATAGAGAACCACCGCCGCCGTCGTCGAGAGGTTCAACGAGCGCGCCCCGGCGACCATAGGTACACGGTACGTTCGATCGCGCCAACGCGCACGCAAATCGGCAGGCAGGCCAGTCGACTCGCTTCCGAAAACGAGCCAGGAATCTTCCCTATACGGCGCCTGATAATGCGTGAGTGTCGCCTCAGCGCTGAACGCGAGCGGCTGGGCTTCTGGGTCCAGGAAGGCAAGAAACGCCTGCAAAGATTCATGGACGGTTGGAGCCAGACGCTCCCAATAATCCATACCCGCGCGGCGCACGCGACGCTCCGAGAGGGTAAAGCCCAACGGTGCTACCAAGTGCAGCTCAGCCCCCGCCGCGGCGCAGGTGCGCCCGATATTCCCGGTATTGAACGGGATTTCGGGGTGGATCAGCGCAATTTTGAGCATCGCGCGATTCTACCACACCGGCGCCGCGGAGGTTGAGCGGTTAGTGTGCCGCGGGCCCGGCAGGTGTTCCGGGTGCTACCGCGGTGGGAATGGTGCCTTTTTTCTTCATGCAAGTCTTGCGGCTAAGGGACATCCAGCCCTGTCCTTTGCACGCATTTTGGCCGTTGCAGGCGCTCTTGCCGTCGACGCTACACTCCGACTTGCCCTTGCAAGTATTGATGCCAAAGCAGTGGACTTTTTCGGGTCCCTTCTTTGCCGGCGCCTTTTTGTTCGCCATTGGCTTATCACTGGCCTTCGGGGCGTCAGCTTGGGCGGAAGCGGTCACAGCCATGCTAAACAGTCCAGCCAACGCGGCTTGAACGATAAACGATTTATTAGCGGTTTTCATTTCGGGTATTCTCCTGTGACGACTTACCAGCTTGTCGGGCATGCTACGAAATCTGGGAAACAAAGTGACGCCGAATTGCCTGTCTATTATTATAGACGCTGCCGATAAAGGTCATTGACCAGCGGCAGACAAATCGGCGAAAATGACAGCGAACAAATGCCCTATTACCTCGAGGACGGCCAAAAAACCCTGGGGCCCTTTTCCGTCGAGGACCTCGTTGCGCGCCCCGAATTCTCGATGACTTCCCTTATTTTCCCCGTCGGCGCCGAAGACGGCAACGCCTGGAAACCGGCGTCGGAGTATGCGGACGTCGCCGCCACCGCTCAGGCGCCCAAGAATAGCGATGCGCCGATCACCTTGACCTTGCCCCCGCGCAAGTCGCGTCCGGCCGAACCCATCGCTCCACCGCCCGCTCCAGCGCCCGCCGAGACTCCTGTCGTCGAACCCGAACCACTGCGACCGCTCTCGCTGCCGCAAGACCATCTGATCCTGATCGTCGACGACGACGAAACCGTGCGTTCGCTGGTCGAAATGATCCTGAAATCGGAGGGCTACCGCGTCGCCACCGCCACTGACGGGAGAGCCGCCGCGGCGTCGCTCGCGACACTTTCCCCCAGTTTGATCGTCACCGATTTGATGATGCCGGGCGTCGGCGGATATGAATTCCTGCGCTCGCTTCAAGACGGGCATTCCAATAAGATTCCGATCATTGTCCTCACCGCGAGCGAACTCGACAAGTCCACCGTCGCGTTGATCCGGCAGGAAGCCAACGTTCTGGAATTCATGTCCAAGCCCCTCAAAGTCACCAGGTTCACGACGCTGGTGAACAAAACGCTGGGCACCGTCCGCTGATGAAAACGTTGGTTCGTAAAGCCTCCCGCGATTCGCTGCGCGGCGCGGCGCAAATCTTGCGCGGGGGCGGCCTCGTCGCCTTTCCGACCGAAACGGTTTACGGATTGGGAGCGCGCGCCTTTGACGCAAACGCAGTCAAGCGTGTGTACCGAGCCAAGGGACGCCCTTCCGATAATCCTTTGATCGTCCACGTCAACGGATTCCCGATGCTGTTAACCGTGGCGCGGCGCGTGACGCCTTTGGCTCGAAAGTTGATCAAGGCGTTCTGGCCGGGTCCGCTGACGCTCATTTTCGACAAAAATCCCGCCCTTCCCTCAGCCGTCACCGCGGGCGGCTTGACGGTAGCCGTGCGCTGTCCAGGCCATCCGGTGGCGCGCGCGCTGATTCGCTCGTTGGGTGAACCCATCGCAGCACCCTCGGCCAATCGTTCGGGCCGGCCCAGCCCGACCAGCGCGCAGCACGTGTTAGACGACTTGAACGGTCGCATCGCACTCATCATCGACGGTGGAGCCTGCCGCGTGGGGCTGGAGTCCACGATCGTCGACGCGCGCGGCCGACGTCCAGTTTTGCTTCGCCCGGGTGCTATCTCAGCGCGACGCATCGCCACCGCCGCAAGGGCGCGCATGGCGGCCCCGGGCAAAAGCGCTCCGCCAGCCCCCGGAATCCGACATCGTCACTACGCGCCGTCTTGCCGCGTCGTCCTCATCACTCCTGACGAGCTGCGCAACGGCCGCATTCCCGTTTTACGGGCCGGCGACGGCCTCATCCATCGCTCGCCGTGGACGGGACCGCATCCTGCCTTCGCACGCCGCGTGACGGGAGGCGTGAACGCCTACGCGAAGTCCCTATTCAAATCCTTGCGCGACGCCGAAGCGGCCGGACTGCGGCGCGTTTTCGTCGAGACCGTAGACGAGAAGGGGCGCGGGCAGGCGATCATGGATCGCCTGGGCCGAGCCGCTTCCCGCTGACTTA
>JANPGH010000098.1:0-30087 GCA_031423795.1 Elusimicrobiota bacterium
GCGATAGATGCACTCGCGTTCTTCTGCCGTCACGCGCTTGTAAGCCATGTCGTTTCCCTCGTGTTACGGTACACGAAGAACGCAGCTTACAGCGTGACCTTCTCACGCTACGAGTGTTGCACTAGCCGGTGGAACGCGGGCTCCCATTCGGATAATTCTGAAAGTCGTCTATCGGGGCTATGGTTTTATTCAAGGGTTTTAGGAGCTCGCGCCTGGTAATTTGGCCCTGAAGCGAGAAGGACGGGTTCGCAGCCCAGCGCTTCCAGTAAAAGTCGAATCTCTTTCCAATGTGGATCCGCTCGTCCGGACTCTATTGCAGAGATGCGCGGCTGACGGCTGCCTATTCTTTCTGCGATTTCGCTTTGGGAGAGCCCTGCTCCGCGGCGGAGCGCGCGCAACAGCTGATGCGGCTCCAGACCGCGATGATTACGCGCTGCCATGGTGCCGGCGAACAGTAACAAGTGCACGTTCGCCGTTAACTCTTCCACCCAAACCTTACGTCGCCGGATTTAAAAAAGTTCCGCTAAGCGGCGCTTTTTGCGGCGAGCTGGCCAGATAGGCACGCGCTCTCAATGGTGGCGGGAAACCCGGTGCGCGTCCAGTCCCCAGCAAATAGAAAGCCGGGCATTCCGGAGCCGGGCAAAGGACGTTTGGCCTCTGCGCCGGGGACCGGGGAAAGCGTGGCGTAAGGCTCCTTAATAACCCTTGAACGCAGTATTTTTGCGCGCGTGAAATTGGGCAGGCAATCGGCGAGGTTACGAACGGCGGTTTTAAGGATGTTATCCGGCGACTTTGCGATCTGTTGATGCGCGCCGGAAATCACGACGGAAATGGTTTGTCCGGGACCGGATAAACCCATGATGCGGGATTTATTGAACACCCAGTGCGTCTCCGTGTTCAATAATCCGACGAATAATTCCTCCATCATCGGTCGGTCTAGGTGCAAGGTTGCGCCAACGATCGGGGCCGGGGTCAGGTCCTCCCAGGGTCCACGCAAATCCCAGGGAAGGGCGAGCTTTTTTAAATCCCACGGAGGTAGCGTGGAAACCACCGTTTTCGCGTCGTAACGCGTGCCGAAATCGGTGGTGGCGCCGCGCACGCGACCGCTCTCCTCTATGATGGCGGCGGCCTTGGCTCCAGTCACTACTTTCCCCCCGCGCGCCTCAATAAAACGATGTGCGGCGTCCACATAGAGGTCCGAGAGGCCGGTCCGGGCCAACGCGAAACGCGATGACTCGCGACCGGTGAAGAACATTTCGCGCAAGGCCTGGATGAAGCCGGCGGCGGAAGCGACTTCGGGCTTTTCATTGAGAATGCCGATCGCCGCGGGATCGAAAAAGCGCGTCTGGAAATTGCGCGAAATACCCAGTGCGCTCAGCCACTGGCGCACAGTGAGCCGCTCGACGGCTTCCGGCACCGGGCCCGATTTCATCGCCTTGAGCGATTGATCAAAGGCGAGCAGCGCCGTTTTCTCGCGCCAAGTGACACCTTTAAGTCCCATGAGACCGGCGGCAAGGTGCAGCGGGGCCGGCAACCAGGACGGACAGGAAAGGCGGTCCCGCTTTCCGCCCGGCTCGGCATAATCGACGGCGACCTCTGGATAAATGAAGAGCTTATCTTCAGTGCCGATTTTTTTGAGGAAGCGGCGGGTGGCACGGTAGCAGCCCATGAACAAATGCTGGCCGTTGTCGACCGCTCCCAGCTCCGAATCAGAGAAGGAATACGCGCGGCCGCCCAAATGCGGCTTTTTGTCGAGCACGACGACTTTGTGGCCGGCGTCGGCCAGCTCAACGGCGCAGGAAAGCCCCGCGAACCCTCCGCCCAGGACTAGGACGTCAGCGCCCGAATCCATGGCAGGAGAGCCAACCACGCAAGGCAAGACCTAATTTGCGTGGGGCAGATAAGCGAATTTTTTGGTGCAACACACGAAAATGATCTGCCCGAATTTTATCGAGCAGCCCCTCGTATACGTGCGCCATGACTTCAGCGGGGGCCAAAGAACGGCGATCGCGGGGATCGATCAGCGCGCGAGCGGTCGCATAATAGTCTTTGGCGCGGCGGTATTGGGTCTCCATCACCGCGTTAAACGCCGGGGCGTGCTTGCGGGCGACGAGACTTTCGAGGGAATAACCCGCTTGGTGCAGGTCGGCCAGCGGCAGGTAAACCCGCCCTAACTCCAAGTCCACCCCCACGTCGCGAATGATATTGGTCAGTTGGAATGCGTAGCCAAAACGCGTCGCGAACTCATACACGCGCTCCTTCGGCGTAAACGTCCAGCCGAAAATGTGAACGCACATGATTCCGACCGAGGAGGCCACGCCGCGCATGTAGCTTTCCAAATCCGTGATCGTCGTGTACCGCGTCCCCTCTAAATCCATCGCGCAGCCGCGAATCATTTCTAGGAATGCGTCTTTCGGGATTCCATAACCCGCGATCGGCTTGGCCAATGCCCGCGCGACGTCGTGAGTCGGCCGACCCTCGTACAACCGGCCGATCTCGTCGTTCCAAAAATCTAACTGTACGCGCGCCTGGTCCTTGGACAATTCTCCCGAATCGACAATATCGTCGATCAGTCGGCAGTAAGCATAAATCGCCGACAAGGCCTCACGCTTGGCCCGCGGCAGCATCAGGAAGGCGAGGAAGAAACTGGACTTCTTCTCGGCCTGTGGCGCTGCGGCGCTCATGTTAGGCGCCGATGAGGGCGCGCGCGGCCAGTGGGATCCAATCGCGCTTGCGCAGCGCGGGCCGAGTGCGGATGGTGTCGAAGTCAAGGCGACGGATCATCTTGAGAATTTGTCGGCCGCCCAGCCACGTCAACCGGATCTCGAGCGACAGCGGCCAGTCGAGACGACTGATCAACGGACGGCCCTCATCGAACAACGACCGCGTCCGGGCGACTTCTGCTTTCATCAAATTTTTGAAGCGTTCGTTATACACACCCATGCGCAAGTCCGCTTCGGAGTAGCCGAAGGCGGTAAAATCCTCTTCGGGTATGTAAACACGGTCCTTGAGCAAGTCGACCGACACATCCTGCCAAAAATTAGCCAGCTGCAAGGCGGTGCAGATCGCGTCCGACTGGCGAAACATCTCCTCGTTGCGGTAGCCGTGAATCATCAGCACGATGCGTCCGACGGGGTTGGCCGAGCGTCGGCAATAATCGAGTACTTCCGCGAAAGTCGCGTACCGCTTTTTCTCGGTATCTTGCAGAAAAGCGGACAGCAAATCGTCGAACGGGGCCTTCGGCAGCTCGAGTTCTTCGAGTGTCGCGCCTAGTGCCAGGAACACTGGATGCGACGGCGGCTTGGAGCCGATCTCGTTGAGTTGGCGACGCCAATCGAGAAGGCGCTCACGGCGCACTCCTTCATACTCGGGCTCGTCGGCAAAATCGTCGGCGATGCGCGCGAATGCATACAATGCGGCGACGTGTCGCCGCAAACGTTTCGGCATAAGTAAGGATGCAACTGGGAAGTTCTCGTAGTGACGGCGGGCCAGGTCCTGACAGAACTTATACGCGCCCTCGATGTTGTTGACGTTGAGCAGACGCGCTTCATATTCCTTGAGCGTGCTTGTCATTTCTTGCCCACGCCGATGCGTGTGCGCTTGTCGCGGTTCTTGACCGGCAGCTTACGGCGCACGGAGTCAGACCAATTGAATTCGAAGTTGCCGCAGCGCACAATGTTGCCGTGCTTGATTCCCGCTTTTTTCAATGCGCGATCGACGCCGATGCGCTTGAGGGTGCCTTGATAGCGCTCGATCGCCTCGGGAAGACTTACGTCCAGCATCGCGGACACGCGCTCGACATATTTGCCGCGCAACGAGAAGACTCCGCCGCCCATATTCTCCACCTCGAAACCCTGCGCGACCTTGTGCAAAATTTCTTCGGCAACCGTGTCCTCAAAATGAATGGGGCCATCGTGCTTTTGCAGCTCCTCAATGACCCGGTCTAGCACCACATCGATCCCGTCGCCCGTCGCGACAGATGCGGCGAGCACGCGGTTTTTGAACTTCTTCTTGAGCTCTTTGAAAACGGCTTCGCCTTCGGGCAAATCCATCTTGTTGACGACCAATATCTTCGTTTTCTGCGCGAGGCGCGAACTGAACGTCTTGAGCTCTTTGTCGATCGTCTTGACGCCGGCTGCTGGGGCCTCGCCCATATAGCCGGTCGGATCGACGAGATGGATCAGCACGCGCGTGCGCTCGACGTGGCGCAAGAATTGAGTGCCCAATCCCTTGCCTTCCGCCGCGCCCTCGATTAAGCCCGGAAGGTCGGCAACCACGAAACTCACGTGCTTATGGTAGGCCACACCCAGGTTCGGCGACAGGGTCGTGAATGGGTAATTCGCGATTTTGGGGCGGGCCCGGGACACGCGCGCTAAAAAGCTCGATTTTCCCGCGTTCGGAAATCCCACCAGGCCTACGTCGGCCAACAACTTAAGCTCCAGGTCGAGCGATAACTTGTCGCCAGGCGCGCCTTTTTCGGCCAAACGGGGCGCGGTGTTGCGATGCGTCTTGAAAGAGTTATTGCCGCGCCCGCCACGTCCGCCCGCGGCCGCTAGCCACCTTTGGCCGTCCTTGTGCAGATCGGCGACTAGGACGCGGTCCTTGTAGACGACGGTCCCGACGGGAACCGCGACCACGACCTCCGCGCCGTCGTCTCCGGTCTTGTTCGAACCCTTTCCGTGACCGCCGCGCCCCGCCTCTATGTGGGGACGAAACTGGAGGTCCATCAAGGTGGTTAGGCGCGAAGCGGCCTCAAACCAAACATCGCCGCCCTTGCCACCGTCACCGCCATTGGGGCCGCCGAATTCCAGGAACTTAAGGCGTCGGAAAGACAGAGAGCCGTCGCCGCCGTTGCCGGCGGAAACGAATACACGGACTTTGTCTATGAAGTTCAGTTAAGACTTCGCGGCGGCAGCGGGGTAGACGGACGCCATCTTCTTGTCCTTCTTCGCCCACTCGAACGTCACCACACCGTCGATTTTCGCGAACAAGGTGTCATCCTTGCCGCGTCCGACGTTAAGTCCAGGAAGAATCTTCGTGCCGCGCTGGCGCATGATCACCATGCCGGCCTTGACCGTCTCGCCGCCGTAGCGCTTGACGCCTAAGCGCTTACCGTGGGAGTCGCGACCGTTTGAGGAGGAGCCTTGGGCTTTTGTGTGGGCCATATCAGTTGAGGGAAATGTTCTCGATTTTAAGGTAGGTGAGCCACTGCCGATGACCCTTCATCTTCTTGTACGCCTTTTTAGTGCGCTTCTTGAAGACGATGATCTTGGCGGCACGGTCCTGCTTGACCACTGTCGCTGTGACCTTGGCCGCTCGGCTGTATGCCGGTTCCTGGCCTTCCGGGGCGTCGCCGACGGCCCAGAGCGCGTTGAACGTCAGCTTTGCTCCCGCCTCGACTTCGAGCTTCTCGACCCGAACGGTTTCGCCGGGGACGACCCAAAGTTGTTTTCCGCCTGTTTCGATGATTGCGTACATAGTACTCCTGTTGAGGTAGGGGTTAATTGTATCAAAGTCACGCCTGAGAAGCAACGACTCAGCTAAACTTCACCGAGCTCCTGCAGTGCCTCGCGCAGGCGGGCGTCGTGGCGGTGGCCTTCGAGGCGTGCGGCCAAACTGTAGGCGCAGGGGACAACGAACAGCGTCAGGAAGGTTGATACGGTGACGCCGCCGATGATGACTAGCGCCATGGGGACGCGGGTTTCAGCACCGGGTCCGAGAGCCAACGCGGGCGGGATCGCGGCGGCGATGGTCGCCACCGACGTCATCAGGATCGGGCGCAGGCGCACGGGGCAGGCGTGCTCGAGGGCGTCATTGACGCCTAGGCCCTTTTTGCGCTGCTCGTTGGTGAAGTCCACGAGCAAAATGGAGTTTTTCTTGACGATACCCATCAGCAGCACGATGCCGATCATGCTGAACATATTCAGAGATTGCGAGCCGATCACCAACGCCAGTACCGCACCCGTCACGCTGAAGGGCAGAGCAAGGAGAACCAGTACCGGGTGAATGAAGCTGTTGAATTGCGCGCCCAGCACCATGTAGGCGACGACTACGCCCAAGACCAGCGCGATCAAAAGGCCCAAAAACGCTTCCTTAAAGGTCTCAGCTGTGCCGGAGAAGGCCATTTTCACGCCTTCGGGCAGAAGACGCTTGCCAATTGCCTCGATCGCGGCCAAGGCCTCGGACTGGGATTTGCCGCTGGCGACGTTTGCTTGGAGGCGGATGGCGCGCGCGCGGTTTTGGCGTGTGATGCTCAGCAACGTGTTTTTCTCACGGACGTCCACGATCTCCTTGAGCGGCAGTACCTGGCCGCGGTTGTTGCGCACCAAGATCTTGTCAATGTCGGCGGCACCCCGGCGGTCCTGGGCACTGAAGCCCACGCGTATATCGTAGCGATGGCCGCCGCGCGAATACTTGCCCGCGCGCGCGCCGCCCAACGTCGCGTTGACCGCGTTGCCGATCGTCGCGGCACTCACGCCCCGGCGCGCCGCCTCCACGCGGTCTGGCCAAATCTGCACCTCGGGCATTCCCAGCTTGTAATTGGAGTTAACGTCCTCCATCAGCCCGGTCTTTTTCATTTCTTCTTGGAATTGGACGCTCAACTGCGCCAGCTGGTCCCAATCCCGCCCTTGGAGAGTGAAATCGACCGGAAATCCCGGCTCGGCGCCGCCGCCGCCCGTCGAGAGGTCCAGAATGATGACTTTGTCCAAGCCCTCGATGCCGGTCAAATTCTTGCGAAAATCGTCTTGGAGCTCTTGTTGCGATAGCGATTTACGTCGTCCCGCCGGAACGGGCCGAGCCTTCGGACTTTTGAGCGTCACGAAAATCATGCCGGAATTAATTTCCCCGCCCTCAAAGCCGCCCACCGCCGTGTAATAACGCTCCACCTCGCCGCGGCTCATCAGGTAGGCCTCGGCTTTCTTAAAGACGCCGTCGGTGAATTCTAAAGAAGCGCCAACAGGCGTCTCCAAGGTGATGAGAAGCATGTTCTGGTCCTGGGCCGGCATCAGCTCCTTGCGCACGACCTTGAAAAGCGCCAGCGACGCGAAGAATAACAGTGTTGAGCTGATTAATATCCACCAACGCCGGTTCAGGCACCAGCGCAGTGCGCGCTGGTAACTTTGAGACAAGGCGGCCATTTTCTCATCAACGAACTTCGACAAGCGCGAGTGATTGCCGACTTCCAGGAATTGGGAGCAGCGCATCGGCGCAAGCGTCAGCGCCTCGAGCAACGACAGCATCACCGCGGCCGAAATCGTCACGCCGAACTGAAGGAAATATTTTCCGATCACGCCCTTGACGAATAACACCGGCACGAAAATCGCCAAAATGGCGACGGACGCGGCGAGTGCTGCGAAATAAATCTCGCGCGAACCCATGATCGCCGCCTTCACCTGGGACTCGCCCGCTTCGCGGTGGCGGACGATGTTTTCAAGCACCATAATCGCGTCGTCGACCACGATGCCGATTACCAGCGTTAGCCCCAGCAGCGTGAACGTATTCTGCGTGTACCCGAGGAAGAACAAGACGACGAATGTGCCCAAAATCGAGGTCGGGATCGCCAACATGATGTTGATCGCCGAACTCCAGGATCCTAGGAATAACCAGCAGATGATCGAGGTCAGAATCGCGGCCAGGATCAGGTTGAAATTGAGCTCGTGGGTGGACTGTTCGATGAATTGGGTGCCGTCGAAATTTACCACGAGCTTCATGCCTTTGGGCAGGGTTTTCTGGAGCTCGTCAACGCGCTTCTTGACGCTGCGACCGACTTCGACGGCATTGGCGTTGCGTTGCTTGAGTATCCCCAAGCCGACGGCCGGCTGGCCGCTGACGCGCGAGATACTGCGCGGATCGGATAGATTGTCTTCGACTCTGGCAATGTCCTTCAGACGAAAAGGCGCGTAGATCGGCCGCCCGCTGCGGTCCGAAATCACCAGGTCCTCGAGCTCGGTTATACTTTGCGCTTCGCCCATCACGCGCAAGTTCCACTCCTTCTTTTCCGTGGACAGAAATCCCGCGGGACGCTCCGTGTGTTCGAACCTAAGCGCGCCGAGCACATCATCGACGGTGATTTCGCGCGCCTTCATCTTATTCGGATCAAGCCAGATGCGCACCGATGGTTCGATGTATCCGCCCAGGAACACGTCTCCGACGCCAGGCAACGTCGTAAATTGGTCCTTTAGTTCGTCTTTCACGTAGCCCATCAGCTCGCGCATCGGCCGATCGCCCGACAGCGATATCCACATGAAGGGCTGGTCGTCCGGATTAAATTTCATGATCACCGGCGGATCAATGTCTTTGGGCAGCTGCAGCTGAGCTTGGGAGATTTTGCTTTGAACTTCCTGCAGTGCCACGTCGACGTTGGTCTTGAGCTCGAACTCGAGTATGATCTGCGCTTGGCCCTGGCGCGTGGTCGAGGAGATTTTTTTGACGCCCTTCACCGACGTGACCGAGTTTTCGATGATGTCGACGACCTCGGTCTCCATCACGCCGGGCGAGGCTCCCTCCCATTGCACCGAGACGGTCAGCATTGGGAAGTCGACGTCGGGAAGCTGACTTTTGCCAATCTGAGAAAATCCGATCGCGCCGAAAATGATCATCGCGGCCATCAACATCCAGGCGAACACCGGCCGCTTAATCGAAAGGTCCGAGAGCATCATGGCAGGGTCTCCGTGGCCACGCCCAACTGCACGTATAGGCGCGAAACGTCGAGACGCGCGGCGTCGCGGGCGCGGCGCTGCGACAACAGCAAGTCGAGCGCCTGCAACACGTCCAAATTCGTCACAAGGCCGAGTTTGTACTCCTCGCGCAAAGCCTCGTAGCTTTTGCGCGCGGACGTGGCCGACTCCTCTAGCGCATGGGACTCTTCCAACGCCGACGTGAACTCGCCGTGGAGCCGCCGCACCTGGTATGCGACGCGCCGTATCAGCTCATCGAGCGCCAATTGCGCCTGCCGCGAGGCGGCCGTCGCGCGACTAACGTCCGCCCGTGTCCTGCCTCCACGGAAGATGGGCACTTCAAGCGAAAGTGCTACGTCCCAATCGATCTCCTTCATGAAGTTCGCGCGCTGGGTGAAATAGCGCCCGAGTAAATCGAGCGAAGGCCAGTAAGAGCCTTTCTCGTAACGCACCCGGCTTTGGCTGGCGGCGACATTCTGGCGCAGTGCCTGCACGTCGGTCCGCCGGCCGCCTTGAACCAGAAAGTCGTCCAAGCTGATCATCTTATACGTCTCTTCATTGGCGTCGTCGAGCGGCCGCGCGCGCAAATCTTGCCCAGTCAGGAAAGACAGCTCTTCGCGGGACGAGGCGGCTTGCGCACGTGAGCGGCGCAAGGCGGCGCGCAGTGCCGCGGCGTGCGCGTCGGCGGTGTAGATTTCGCTTGAGCGCGCCTTGCCCAAGCGCAGGAAGTCTCGTAAATCCTTGACCCGGTCCTGAGCCAGAGTCAGGCCCTCAGCCGAGTTGCGGGTCTCCACTTCGCGCTCGAGAACGGTGTAATAGACGACGGCCACTTGCTCGAAAAGCTCGCGCTTCGCGCGTTCTAAATGAAGCTGGTCCCGGTCACTGGCGCGCATGAAACCGGAGAAGGCCGAAAATTCTTTGAGGCCCGAGAACAACGGCTGCCTCAGCGCCAGCCAAGATTCGGCTTGGCTTTTCTGGACGAAACCGGAAAATCCTTGAGCCTCGAGTCGGCGCACGCCGGCGGGGTCTTGCCACGTCTGCACGAACTCCCAGTCGAGACGTGGGTAGATTCCGGCCTTGGCGCTGCGCGCGTTCTGTCGCGATTGCTCTAAGTCTTCCGCGCGTATTTTGAGCTGTTCGCTGCGCGTTAGCGCCCAGTCGTAGCATTGCCGCAACGTTACCGTCGATGTTTCCGGCGCGGACTGCGCCCGCACGGATCCGACAACGCTGCCGACAAGAAGAAAAACGACAAGACCAAAATTCATTTCCCGTATTTTACTTTTTTCACGAATACAGCCGCCAAGACACAGATTGGTCATTGCAAAATTCCCCGAATCCTTTGGTGTGTCTCAAGTGCATGTCCAGGTGGACGGCGGGAGCTGTAACGCGGCCAGTGGAACCACGGCCTGGCAGTTTAACCTCGACACCACCGCCCTTTCTAATGGCGCCCACACCATCACTGCCCGCGTCACTGATGCGGCCGCCTCGACCGCCACCGCCACGATTAATGTCACCGTCTACACCCCCGTCGTGACCTCGCTCACGCTTACCCCCACTAATGCCTCCATCCACGTCGGCCAGACACGCCAATTTACCACCGTCACTCTCGATCAGCACGGTGCGGCGATCAGCAACGTCTCCTTGCTCTACAATACCACCGCCTCAAGCGTAGCCGTCATCAACACCTCGGGCCTGGCCGCCGTCACGGTCTCAAGTGGTGTCGTCGTCAGCAATAGCGCAGTCGTGACGGTCACCGACAATGTCACGAGCTCGGTCAACGACATTCATATTTCCAATAACCCGATTAGGCCTTCGCGCGGGATCACTACCAACACATTCAGCAATCTCCCACCAAACGCCAAGCTGCGCATACTAACGCTCTCGGGCCGCTTGGTCAAGGAGCTCACCGCCGACAGCTCCGGCATCGTCACCTGGGACGTCGGTTCTACGCCCAGCGGTATCTACTTCCTCTCCGCACAGGGCAACGGCACCTCGCGAACGTTCAAGATCGCCCTCCAACGCTAGCCTGGCGCATGAAGGGGAAGGCTGTTACAATGAGGATTATGGTTCGGGTTTCGGAAAACCAACTGAAGGTCATCCAAGACAAGTACCTGCGCGATGCGCCGTCGGTTGCGGCATGGCTTGAGGGCGTGGCACGCAATATCGCGCTGGCCGAGATTCTCGCGCACCCCGACGCCGAAAAATGGGGCGTCTTTGACGGCGTCGAACGCCTGGTCACCGCGAAAACGACCCTGTTCCATGTTGCTCCCGAGTCTGAAGCCCGTTCCGCGAATTTCAACCGCCTGCTCGCCAACCTCGAACGCGCCTGCGCCCAGCATCCGGCGGCGCGGTGCCTGCGCGACGAGTGGGCCGAGCGCTACTACGCGCTGATGTCGCGCTGGGACTTCCTGCCAAACTCTCCAACCTTAATGAACGCCGGCCGCGAGCTCCAGCAGTTGTCGGCTTGCTATGTCCTACCCGTCCCAGACTCCATCGAAGGCATCATGAAGTCGCTGACCGCAACGTCCTTGATCCAAAAATCGGGCGGCGGAACGGGATTTTCTTTCTCGCAAATCCGTCCGGCCGGCGATACGGTGATGAAATCAAGGGGCATCGCATCGGGGCCGCTATCGTTCATGCGTCTCTTCGACACGATGACCGACGTGGTCAAGCAAGGCGGCACGCGCCGCGGCGCCAATATGGCAATCCTGCGCTACGACCACCCCGAAATTTTCGACTTCATTCAAATGAAACGAACTCCTGGCGTGATGGAAAACTTTAACGTCTCCGTCGGCGTGGACGCGACATTCATGCAGGCGGTCGCGGCCGACACCGAGTATGACCTAATCAATCCGCGGACCGGAAAAGCGGTCGGTCAAGCTCGTGCCAAAGAAGTGTTCGACGCGATAAGCGAGTTCGCCTGGAAAACCGGGGATCCCGGCCTGGTCGTGCTCGACCGCATCAACGCGTCAGGATCGAACCCGACGCCCGCACTCGGCCAGATCGAAAGCACCAATCCCTGCGGCGAACAGCCGCTGCTGCCGTGGGAGGCTTGCAACCTGGGATCATTGAACCTGGCGAATTTCGTCGTTGGGGAAAATCTAAGCGGCAAGATCGAATTCCCGCGACTTAAAGAAGCGGTGACGCTGGCCGTGCGCTTTTTAGACGACGTGATCGACGTCAACAATTATCCCCTTCCCGAGATCGAGAAGCTCGCGAAAGGAAACCGCCGCATTGGACTTGGCGTCATGGGTTGGGCGGAAGCCCTGGCGAAAATGGGCATCGGGTATGATTCTCCGGAGGCCTTGGCCGCAGCCGAGGATACGATGTCTTTCATTAATGACACGGCGTTGAGCGCGTCCGAAAACCTTGCCCAGGAGCGTGGCGTATTTCCGAACTGGACAAATTCGATCTATGATCCGCATGGAGCTCATTTTCATGGAGAAGCGCGCGCGCCGCGCCATTGCGCGCGCACGACGATCGCTCCGACGGGGACCATCGCGATCGCCGCCGGCTTACAGGGGGGAGGCATCGAGCCGTTTTTTGCGATTGCCTACACTCGCCTTAATGCTAAGGCCCTGGAGGCCGTCAAGAAAGGCCTTGCTCCCGACGCCAAAGACGTGTTCTTCGAGATGAATCCTTTGTTTCGCGAGGTGGCACAGGCGCACGACTGGTTCGGAGTGGGCGAAAATGAGCTATTGCGCCGTATCGACATGAATCATAAGTCTGTGCGCGGTCTGGCGTCAGTTCCCGAGAATATCCAGCGCGCGTTCGCCTGCGCGCACGATATTACGCCCGAAACCCACGTGCGCATGCAGGCCGCCTATCAAAAGCATGTCGACAACGGAGTGTCTAAGACCATCAACATGCCGGCCACGGCCACGATCGAAGACGTTCGGCGCGCCTATCTTCTCTCTTACGAACTCGGCTGCAAGGGCATTACGGTGTACCGTGATGGATCGAAGGCGCAACAAGTGCTCAATCTGGCCTGCCACGACTGCGCATCCCCAGTAATTCTTTAAGGTAGGCCGTCGGGCCAGTAGGCAGGCTTCTGATGCCAGGTCGACCGAGTGTAGGACCCACTGGTGCCGGAGACCTGTATCGTCATATTATCCTGATAGTAAATTGTCGAACCTCCCGAACCCGACCCGTCATCATTCGGCGCCAGGACTGCTCCCACGACGATCGTTCCGCCAGACGCGTTCCATGACGGCGATCCGCCTCCCGCGTAAATAAAGCCATAGTGGCTGATCGTTTCCGTGGTCTGGATGTTTGAGTTCGCCGCAGCCCCGAACGTATAAGTCGGATTAAGACCCGAAGTTCCGGGACCGCCGGTATCGCCGGGATATTCATTGGAAGCGGCCGTGTCGATTTTTTGGTATTCCTGCCATGCTCCCGTCGGGATACTGACTATCTGCGGATAGCGCCCCGGAATTTGCCCGGTATTGCACGGCCCGCCGGTAAAAATGACGGCACCCACGGCGACAATGACGCCGCGCGTGGCGACGCAACCGGTGAACTTCAACGTGCCTTCGGAATAATAAACCGTATCGGTCAAATCTTTCTCGTTGGCAATATTGGTCGTGCCAACGCCGCTGTAGTACTGCCCGCCGCCCGCGAACCCGGCGGTCACCGCGGCAGTGCTGTATTGCGCTAGATTCCTATAATAATTTGTGTCGATCGTGGGAGCATCGGGTACCCCGGGAGGCTCGTTATAAGACCAAAACTCGGTGTGGGGATTGGGATTGTCCGTGTCGTAGTTGGGCTCCGCCGGATTATTGTCGGTGTTGCCAGCCAGGGACGTAATTCCCAGCCTCATGAATTTACGCGGATAACGGACCTGCGAGCCGCCGTTAAAGGTCATGCCCGCCGCGGAAATCAAGGGCCCCCAATGAACCTTGCCGCCACCCGACAACTGGACGCCGCTGGCCTGGATGGCTCCATTCAACGTTCCCGGGGTTTGAATCACCATCTCGATGGTCCGGATTTCTTTTTTGTCATTGTCACGACCCGACGCAGTGATGACCCTTTGGCTAGATCCGATCGAAGTACCAAACAGCGAGTAGGACGACAGCAATATACAGTAACTGCCCAAAGAGCTGGTTCCCGTTGATGGGATATCAGAGTAAGCCTGGTCGAATCGATATCCCGCAATCGAGGAGGTGGACAACGTGCTGAAATACGAGGGATTGGATTCCAACGTCCAATAACCGCGCTCGATTCCCGCCTCGGCCAGGTAGTAGGCGGTGCTCGATTTCTTTTCCTTGACCGTCCACTTATTCTCGTTCATCACCTTCATGACGAGAGCCGGGATTAATATCAATAGAACGAGCATGATCCCCAACGCGACAACCAACGTCTGGCCGCTCTTATTTCGCAATTTAACTCGCATCGGGATTTTGGATCCTGACTTTCGCCAGGGACAGCTGTAACGATTTACTGGTCCCCTGGTAGCTGGCTTCTTGGAACGTGAGGCTCACGGAGATCAAAGCCGTATCGTCCGACATCGGATAAGTAAAAACCATTTGGTATAAATTATTGGCCAGTCGCGATTGATTCGTGCCGATGACTTGCATGAGGGCGGTCCCCTGCTGGTAAAACGACACACTATTGCCGTCGATGTCGGTGAAAGCAATCCTCGAATAATAGGGCTGGCTCGCGTTGAGTTGGTCAATGGTCACCGTATGCCCCTTGGCCTCCGACAATTTACGGGTGATGATCTCCATCGCGGTGCGCGCATTGGCCTGAATATTCGATCTTGCGGTCGTCTGCAAATTGAAGCGGCTCACATTAATGAACAGCGCGCCGAGAACCAGGGAAATAATCCCGATGATCGCCGCCACCATCACGGCTTCGGTGAGCGTGAACCCCCGTCGGTTTCGCCAGAACTTGGTCTTTATGGCCATGTAAAGTTGGACGTGTATGTCGCGGTGGTAATGACGGTTTGTGTCGCGCTTTTTCTCACCGTGGTCGCGGCCTGTGCATTCATTTTGGAGTACCAGGCATAAATGTTGTACTGCGTAGCACTGACCCGGACGGGCAACGAGTAGCTTCCGTCCGAATTGCTGTGCGCGCTATAGTACAGGATGCCGGCATTGCGCTGGGTTTCGTCCCACGTGGGCGGCCCGGCCGCGATTGTTGCGGTGCTCGCCATGATGAGAACTCCCGTCGTGATCGAGGCGCCGCTCTCCGTAACCGTTCCGGAGATAGCGCTGAGGGTGCCGGCGATGGTGAATGTCCCCACGGCGACGTTCGTTCCTTGGGTGACGTTCGCCGAAAACGATGTCGGAGTGGACGATTGGCTGGGATCGAGCACCGTCGTCACGGTGTAGACGCCGACTCCGGCAAGAGTAGATATCGGTACCGGGATGGTGAAATTCCCGGAACTATCGGTGGCCACGGTTCCTCGCGCCGTTGCGGCCGGGGCCGCAGCTTGAACGACGACGTTTTCCAGCCCATTGGTCCCGTCGGACGTCACCCTGCCCGTAATCGTTCCGGAGGGATTCAAAATAAAATCGACGCCAGAAACCACCGCTCCCACGCTCAGGTCGATGCCTGCCGACGAGGCCGAATTATAGCGAGAGGTGGAGGCGTTGGCGGGATTGGTGGGATTGGCGATGCAGGTCAGTCCTGAAGCGGCCGAGATCACCGCTTGGTAGACCCCTGAAGCAACCGTCGTCACCGTCGTTCCGCCGCAACTCACATTAATCCCGTTTAGACCACCCCCAGTGCTCACGCTGACCGTCCCGGTAATGGTTCCCGTCGTTCCCGCCGAGGACAAGATGAGCGTTCCCACATCGACGTTAGCATTGGCCGGCACCGTAACACTTGCACTCGCCCCATACAGGCTATAGGAAGACGCGTCAATTCTCACTGTGCTAACGGTCCCGCTCACTGTTCCCGTCGCGATACCCGTCAACTGGAAATATCCGGTAGCGGAGGTCACTGTGATTGGGGATGACAAATCGTCACTGGCCGAAATGACGGCGCCGACGGCGGGGGTGCCCGTGAGCGGCGCTAACGCCGCACTTGCGGTGTTGTGGGGACTGACCGGAACCGCCGGCGCCGCGGAGTAGAGGAAATCCGTGGAGTTGACATTCGCGTCATAAGCCGGCCCATAGGTGGAAAAGTTGCTGCTGCTGGAACTGGAACGGCGCAGAACCTGGTCCGTGTCGCGCAATCCACTGGCGCCTAGATCAAGGCAAGTCGACTCGCAGCTTCCCGTCGAGTTCCCGTTATGGATCCAGCCGAAGGAATCGATGGTCTGTCCCGCGGAGTTGGTGAGCCAAACCAGACCGCCATGGCCCGGATCGAGGATCATTTTTCGAACTGGCACCGCGATGAGGTTCCACAAGTTGCCGTTCGGGATCGTGGAGCAGAAAGTGTCCGCATCATTGGTGAAGAAAGCGTCGGCCACCCATAAGGTCCCGTTCATCCAGAAACTGGCGGCATTGGCGATCAGATAATAGGAATTGGGCGCAATCGTGTTGTTTACATAATTTAATTTGATGCCAAAGTTCGCATCAGCGCATCTGTCGGGATTGGTGCATCCCACCGGAACCGTGTAATTCACCTTGATCAGCGGGCTTACCCCCCCGATCGTGAACGTGTACGTCGTCGGGTTATAGAGTTCGATATATTGGGCAACGAAGTCGGAAAGTTCTGCCTGCTTTGTGGAGGTGACGACTTGGGAAATCACCAGGTGATCGCGAACATAAGCGACACCGGAAACGCTTCCCACTCCCCGCGCGGCGAGCGTAAAGTTATTGGTCGCGTTTGGGGCCGCGGACGCCGTCGCAGACACCGGATAGTAACCGTCTTTTGAAGCGCGGACGGTGTAGGTTCCTGTGGCGGTAATGATCCGATAGCTCCCCGCCGAATTCGAGAGGTTCGTCCAACTCGGATTATCGGTAACGACGATCGTTGCTTGACCAAGCTCGTTGCCCACACCCCCGGGCGCCCGGTACACCGTGCCGCTGATCGACCCCGCCGACCCGGAGTAGCTCGGATCGTTCAGGAGGCTGACCATCTCATAGCGTTTGGTCTCGTTGTCCTGGTTCCAGGTGGTCCAAACGTGAATTTTTTTCCCACCCGTATCGGGATCGGTGGCCTGAAGATCCTGGACCGTGCCGCTGGCATCCACGTATATTTTCTTCACGCTGGCATAGCGCGTGAAGGTGACGCCGGCGGACACGTCGGTTTCCGGAGGATAATACGTGTTGTCGTAGCCGTACAAGTTTAGGTCGGTTTGCGTCGTCGCCCGAAGCAGCCCATAGGTGAGATTCTTCATCACTTCCAGTTTCTCTTTACAGAGATTCGAGGCCAGTGTCCGATTTTTGGAGGTTTGAATACCCCTTTGGATGGATCCGTAGGTGGCCATTAATCCCACGACCCCTATGCCCATAATAACCAGCGTCACCATCATCTCAACGAGAGTGACGCCGGACTTGGAGCGACCTTGCAATGGATTCATCTTCTGGCGCAAGTATAGGTTCTTCATAACCAGTGATCAAGGAAACTATTGGGGAAGTATGAGTGATTTTGGTCACAACTCGATTTGGTAGAATCCCATTCGTGCCTCACCGACGCGGACACTTCATCGTGCTGGAAGGCCCCGACAAGTCGGGCAAATCCACCCAAGCCCGCCGTCTGGTGGGATCGCTGCTCTCCTCAGGCGTGAAATGCCTGCACACTCGCGAACCCGGCGGCTCCGGCGTGGCGGAGGCGATCCGCAAAATTCTCTTAGAACCGAATCTCCGTGTTGCTCCCGTGGCCGAATTGTTCTTGTACGAGGCATCGCGCGCGCAGCACACCGAACAAGTCCTGTTGCCGGCGCTGGCGCAAGGGCGCGTCGTCATCTGCGAACGCTACACCCTGTCCACCGATGTATATCAAGGCCTGGCGCGCGGCCTGGGTATTAAAACGACCGCCGCCCTCAACAAGATCGCGACCCAGGGTCTGCGTGCGGACCTGACATTCGTCTTCGACATCCCTGACCGCGAGTTCACTGCCCGCGACCAAGGTAGGGCGCTTGATCGGGTCGAAATGGAATCGGCGCGCTTTCACCGTCTCGTTCGGCAGGGCTACCGCACCTTGGCACGCAAGACCGCTCGCACCCTCCTCGTGGATGGAACCCGCTCGGCAGACGACCTGCAGGCTGAAATTTACGCGCGCGTCTCCCGACTGCTGCGATGAACCTAGCACGGGTCCTTGGCCAGGCACGCGCGCGCAAAACCTTGGAGGGTCTGTTGACGAGCCAACGCGTCCCCGGGGCGCTTTTGTTCGTTGGCCAGGACGGAGTCGGCAAGCGCCTGGCCGCGCTGGAATTCGCGAAAGCCCTGCTCTGCCGGCAACGGCCATTCACTGGGGAATCGTCCTGCGGTGAATGCCCCGATTGCTCGGCGGTCATGTCCGCCACTCATCCCGATGTTTCCGTCCTGGACGAAAACTATCAGGCCGGCCTCTTAGAAGAGGACGTCGAGAAGCAAAAAATTTGGAAGGTTGAAACGATCCGTCATCTGTTAAAAAACTTGGCGAAGAACTCGATGCAAGGCGGCTGGAAACTGGCGATCATCCCGGAGGCTCAGCGCCTCAACGACGCGGCCGCCAATGCGATGCTTAAATTTTTGGAGGAACCGCTCCCGCGCACGCTTTGGATCTTGGGGGCGACCCAGCGCGAGCGCCTCCCCAAAACCGTGGCGTCGCGCTGCTTCCACGTTCCGTTCGGTCCGCTGCCGATCCCGGTTCTCGAAAAGATCCTCGCCGCGCGCGGCGTGCCCGCGGCACGCACCATTGAGCTCGCGGAACTGTCCGACGGTTCGGCCAGCCGCGCGTGGGAACTTTTCCAAGCCAAGGATGGGACGTCGAACGGGCCTCTGGGTGCCGTCACCATCGCCGATTCCCTCCCGAAGGACTTGGCCGCCTCGCGCGTCGCCGTGGAGCGGTCTTTGTTTGCGCTGGGGCAGAAACTGCGCCTGCGCCATCTTCGCGGCGAGCGCTCATTCTCCTCCATCGAGGGCGCTCTGCGCGAGTTGGTGCGGTTGCGCGTGGCACTCCGGTCAAATGCCGATCCAAAATTGATCCTGACGCTTGCCGCTCTCGAGGCCGAGGCCATTTCATGAAGAAATACTACATCACGACTCCGATCTACTACATAAACGCCGCTCCGCACGTCGGCCACGCGTACACGACGATCGCTGCCGACGTACTTGCCCGGCACAAGCGCAGCCGCGGTACCTCCGCGTTCCTGTTGACCGGCACCGATGAACACGGCCTGAAAATCGAGGAGGCGGCGAAAGCCTCCGGCAAGCACACGATCGACTTCTGCGACATAATCTCGGAAAAGTTCCTCGAACTGTGGAAGCACCTCGACATCCATTATGATGATTACATCCGCACCACACAAAAGCGCCACGAGGACAAGGTCGCCGAGTTCTTCGCGACGCTGATGAAAACCGGCGACATCTACAAAGGCCACTATCGCGGCTGGTACTGCGTATCCGACGAGACCTTCTTTACCGAGATCGAGGCCCCCACCGACGAGAAGGGCCGCCGACTTTGCCCGAACTCGGAATGCCGTAAACCGCTGCAATTAGTTGAGGAGGTAAGCTGGTTCTTCAAGCTGTCCAAATACCAAGACAAGCTGCTCAAGCATTACGCGGCCCATCCGGAATTCCTCGCCCCTGCCCACCGAGCCAGTGAAATCCTGCGTTTCGTTGAGGGCGGGCTGCAGGATCTCTCCGTTTCGCGGCAAAAGGTGAAGTGGGGAATCCCCGTTCCGGGCGACGAGTCTCACACGGTGTACGTCTGGTTTGACGCGTTGATCAATTATTGGTCCGCGGCCGCCGGCCGCGATGACCTTTGGCCCGCTGACGTGCATATCGTCGGAAAGGAGATTTACCGCTTCCACGCGGTGATTTGGCCCGCTATGCTGATGGCCGCCGGCCTTCCGCTGCCCAAGAAAATTTTCGCCCACGGCTGGTGGACGGTCGAAGGCAAGAAGATGTCTAAGTCCGCGGGCAACTTCCTTGACCCGTACGAGATCACACGTGAGTTCGGCGTTGACGCGTTTCGATATTTCCTGATGCGTGAAATGCCCTTCGGCAACGATGGCGACTTTTCCAAGGCAGCGCTTAAAAAGCGCTACAACGCCGAACTTGCCAATGACTTGGGAAATTTGGTCTCTCGCGTCGTGAACATGACCGACTCATATCTCAACGGCCGACTTCCCAGCAAGCCACCGCTGGACGGGGATTTTTATACGAGGACGGTCGCCAAGCGCACGTCGGAAATTTCCGCGAAGATCGACGCGCTTGACTTCAGCGGCGCGCTCGACGTGATTTGGGAGGTTGTGCGCAGTCTCAACACCCGGGTCAACGACAAGTCGCCTTGGAAACTAGCCAAGACCGATATGCGCGAGACCGAGCTGGTATTATTCGACTTGGTCTGGTCGCTGCGCTTGGTCGCGGGTTGGATCGAGCCCTTCATGCCCCGCAAAGCCGCCGAGATGCAAATGCAGCTCGGCGTGCGCCGATTCCCCGACGCGTTGACGGCCGAGGACGTGCTCGCTGGTGTCAGCGAGCACCCGGGCCAAATCCAAAAAGGCCCCGTCCTATTCCCACGAAAAGAGTAAGTCCTACTCCTTATTTGCGTTCCGATTCGGGTTCCGGCTCCGGGACGGAGAGGTCCGGCGACGCGGCGGCGGCAGCTGTCGAGTTTCCGACGCGCAGCTCGGGTGGGAGTGGGACGAGCCTGCGTTGCCTCGCGGGCCGATAACAGCTGAGGAACAAGCCGCCGACGAATATCCAGACCAGGATGAATGCCGCGGCGATTTTCCGACCGAGAAACGGGTCGAAGTCCGTGGCTTTCTCGAGCTCGGGAAGCCCGCGTTTAAACGCCGCGATGGCCGCAAGCTTTTCGATTCGCTCTTCCTCGGCCTTTTCCGCGGCGCGTTTCTTCCAGCGCTCGAAATTGATCCCACACGACGGACACTGCGCGGTATTGTCGGGCAGATTGACAGCGCAACTGGGGCATTTCATTTAGCGTCCCGTGCTTCCGAAGCCTCCAATGCCACGCGCGGTTGCACCCAGATCTTCGGTCTCGACGGGTGCCGGCGTCACGATGGGGATCACGAGCATTTGGGCGATGCGTTCGCCCTTCTTGATCGTCTGCGCAACGGCAGAAACATTCCAAAGGACGACTGCCAGCTCGCCACGATAACCGGCGTCGATCACGCCGCCAGCGGTCTTAAGTCCGCGCTTGGCCATCGACGAACGATCGCACACGAGTCCCACGTGAGCCGCGGGAACTGCGACGGACACTCCGGTGCGCAGAATTTTGCCCTCGCCGGGAGCAATCGAGGCGTCTTCCAGGCCGTACAGGTCCAACCCCGCGTCATCGCTATGCGCGCGAGTCGGGATGATGGCCGCCGCGTCGAGGCGGCGGATGGGCAGATCGTTTGTCATTGTTGCTCTCCAGGAACTTCTTCGACCCCGCAGTGCTGCTTCCAGCCGAAAATTCGCCCCGTGAGGCGCACGAGCAGCGACATCGGACCAAGTGCGGCGTAGCATGTGAACACGAGGAAAAGCATCATCAACGGCCAGTACAGCAACAGGCAGCCGACCGCGAGAATGAGCAGATTTCGGGTCAGCGATTTAGGCCGCAGCACGCTGGGCTGTTTGAAGGCCGGGTATTGAATCGTTGAGACCATCAAGAGTGCAATCACAATCGTCATCAGCGGTGCCAGGCCGTAAAGAGAAGGAATTTGATCCATCAGGAATTTCCAGGTGTGCGCCGGTCGCCCCTCTTCGATGATTTGATACAACAGAACGAAACTCGCCAAAAATCCAGCACCCCCGGGGATCGGAAATCCGGTGAACGTCGTCTTGGATCCCGCTCCGTCGTGAGTCATTGCGTTGAAGCGGGCCAAGCGCAAGCCACCGCACAACACGTAGAGGAAAGCCATCGGGAATCCCCAGACTCCGTAATCCTTCAAAATGAACGCGTACATCATGTGGGCAGGGGCTACGCCGAAGCTGAGGAAGTCGGCCAATGAATCGAATTCAACCCCGAATGACGACTCGCCCTGTACTAAGCGCGCGATGCGCCCGTCGAGCGAGTCGAACACCATCCCGGCGATGATCGCGTAGGCGGATACGACGAATTCTCCGCGCACCGAGGACAAGAGCGCGTAAAAGCCGCACGCCATATTCCCCAATGTAAAAAGTGATGGGGCGAGCACCCGTCCACCGCGCTTAATTACTTGTGAATCCACCGGCCAATCTCCGTGACGCCCGCGCTCACTCTCTGTCCGACGCTGGCCATGCAGGCGCTGCCGGCCGGAAAATGGACCGCCGCCTGTGACCCGAAATAGATGATGCCGTAGCGCTGTCCGGCCGCCAGACTTTCTCCGGGCTTGGGCCAACACTCGATGCGCCGCGCGATGAGCCCGGCGATTTGCTCAACGACCAGCGGCTCGCGGCCCGCGCCCGGTTCCAACGTCATCACCACGCGCGCGTTGCGGCGAGCGTCATCTTTCATCGCCGCCGCAAACGAACCTTCGACGACCGTCACCTTCGTCACGCGTCCCGCACACGGGGCGCGTTGAATATGGACGTTGAAGATGGACAGGAAAATTCGCGCCGTCACTTGGTCCCCAGGCCCCTCGCGAGCAACCGACAAGACCACGCCGTCGCCGGGAGAAACTATCGCGTCGGGATCGGTCGGCGCGGCCCGGTCGGGATCACGGAAAAAATACAGACAAAAAATCGCGAATACAAATCCCAGTATGCCGATGAGTGCCGCGATCCCTGTCGCCGTGGCGGTGCGTTGAGGCACCGTCCCCAGCGCGGCAATGATCAGCGCGGGGATGACGAATCGCCACGCCTGCGGAGCAATTCTCATATCGACATCATATCAAAGATGAAATCATGGGCAGGGCGGGACTCGAACCCGCATGACCTTTCGGCCGGAGGATTTTAAGTCCTCAGCGTCTGCCAGTTTCGCCACCTGCCCGTCGTAAAATCATAACACTTCGCAGCGCTAAAAGGGCTCCCGGCGTCCCGGGAGCCCCCGACATGCGTTGTCTTTTTCCTTGCAGCACCGTCCGTTCAGGACTGGCGCAGTTTTCGGATCCATGCCCTTTTGGCCGCGATGTCCTCGCGCAACGAGCGCCTGCGCGCGTCAGCCTGCCGACGACTCTGCGACCATAACGCCGCGTACTTGGCGAACACAGCTCGACGGGCCGCGGCGCGGTTGGCCCGACTTGCGCTGGACTTGCGGACAAGGTCGAGCTCATTCTTTTGCCGCGCCTCCAGCTCCGCGTGCGCGTTGCGCATTGTTTTGAAGTTCGTCGTCAGATTGCCCTGGTCGCGGCGAATTTCTGCGCGCACGATTTTAATTTGTCCAGAGTTTTGACCGAACGCCGCCGGAGCAACCAGCATCAGCGCCATGACCTTGCAGACCTTAATCATCCGGGGACCTCCCTGCCCGAAACGGGCATTTCCATACGCCGACCCCCCGCAATGAGTTCCCACCCGAATACGCTCCCGAGCGCGTTCAAATTTATAGTATCTGAATGCATGCACCCTGGTTCGCCCCCCCGCATATTGTTCGTCGACGACGACTCGGAGATCGTCGCCGCGGTCCGGGCCCATATAATCCACCAGGGCTGGGAATTCTCTTCCCACGGCTTCATCGCCGACGCGCTGACGGAGATACGCCGCCTCTCGCCCCACTTGGTCCTGCTAGATCGCCGACTGCCGGACGGAGACGGCCTGGACATTTGCCGACAAATGCGTGCCGACGCGCGTTTGTCCGGAGTCCCGGTGATCATGGCGACGTCGCGGTCGGAGTTAAAGGACCGCCTCGCCGCTTTCGCGGCCGGCGCCCAAGACTACGTAATCAAGCCTTTCGATCCCTTCGAACTCGTCGCGCGCATCGGCGTGCATCTGGAGGGTGTGCTGCGCCCTGCGGGGCCTGCGTCCCCTAACACCGCAAGCCAGTTGGCAGAACGGCTGAATCTCGACGTGGTCGATATGGTGATGCACGACATCAGAGCCCCGTTGGCGACGATCAAGATGCTCGTCGACCTAATCAAAAGGGACAAGGCGCCGTTCACGCACAAGGCCGACCTCCTAATGATCGCCAAAACGTCCGTCGACGCCGCGCTGCTGATGATCAACGACCACCTCGATCTCAAGCTCGGTCGTATCGAGCCTCATCCCGAGAGCGTATCGATCGATGACCTGCTGCGCCGCCTGGGATCGATCTTTAAAATCCAATTCGATCATACTCACGTCGCCCTCGTTTTTCAATCGCCGCCGAGCCTGACGGTCGTTACGGACGGGATTCTCCTGTTTCGAATTATCCAAAACCTGATTTCCAATGCGCGCAAATTTTCCCCGCCCAGCGGCACGGTCACGGTCCGGATCACCTCATCGCCCGAATCGCTGACGGCCGAAGTGTCCGACCAGGGTCCCGGAATCCCGGAGACGGACCGGCGCGGGTTATTCGACCGGGAGCGGACAGCTCCGTCCTCCGACGGGCGCCAAGGATTCGGCATTGGCCTGAAATTTTGCCGCTTGGCCCTCGACGCGATGGGCGGCTCAATTAGAATCGAGGACGCTCCGGGCGGAGGCAGCCGCTTCATCGTCTCGATCCCCTTGGGCCGCCCGGCGCGATGAGCCTGCGCGCCAAGTTCGCCGCCGCGCTGAGTGCGTTTTCGGTACTGTTGACCCTTGGGCTGGGCTGGGTGATGTTCGCTGACCAAAAGCGCGCGCTGACGTTATCTCTGGACGGACGCGAACAGCGCCAAATCGTCGAGTTCGCGGCGTTGTGCCGTCAAGCGGAATTGAGCCGCAATGACCTGGTCCTCTTCAATTACTTGCGCATGCTGATCCAAGACCCGGCCGTTGCGTACGCCGCGTTCGTCGACGCCCGCGGCGTGGCGCGGGTCCACAGCGACGCGCGCTTTGCGCTGCGTCCGTGGCGCGAATTCGAAGCGTCCTCTCCCCCCGCGGCGGTCCGGCGCGAATTGGCCGTCCCCGGCTCCAACGGACTGCTGGCCGTGGTCGGATTTTCCCGAACGTATCGCGACTCCTTGTACCGCGCGGCACTCGCCAAACTGATGCGCCGCGCCTGGCAGCTGTCGGCGATCGTCATTGCGGTCGCCTGTTTCGGCTCTTTGTGGCTTGCGACGACCATCACGCGGGCGCTACGCGCCTGCGTGGACGGCGCCGTCGCCATCGGCAACGGCGATTTCAACCGTCGCATCGAGCTCCACAGCCGCGACGAGCTCGGCGCGTTGGCGCAGGCGTTCAACGTCATGGCCGAAAAGCTTGCGGCCCTCGATCAACTGAAGGACGAATTCATCGCGACGGTCTCTCACGACTTGCGCGGGCCCGTCGGCGCGATGATGATGACCGCGGAAACTCTGCAGCAAGGCCTGTACGGTCCCCTCAGCGGGCCGCAAATCGAGTGCCTGGCGATGCTCAAGATTTCGGGCTCCAAGCTCATCGCCTTCGTCAACAACGTGCTGGACGCGGCGAAAATCAAGGCCGGGAAAATGGAGCTGAACCCCGAGCCCGTCGACGTCGCCGAGGCGGCCGCCGAAGTGGTCGCGCTATTTGCTCCGCTGGCGGCGTCCAAGGCAGTGACGCTGACGGCCGACGTCGCCGGCCAGGATGGACGCGCGATCGCCGATCGCCAGAAGCTTGAACAGGTCCTCAATAATCTGGTGAGCAATGCGCTGAAGTTCACTCCCCGGGACGGGCGGATCACCGTCGAGGTCCGCGTCGACGGAAAATTTGTCCGGATCGCCGTCCGGGACACTGGGCTTGGCATCGCCGCCGAGGATCTTCCAAAAATGTTCCGGAAATTCCAACAAATCGACCTGGCCAAGCAGCGCGAACTGAAAATCGTCGGGACGGGATTGGGACTGACGATCTGCCAGTCCTTGATCGAGGCCCAGGGCGGACGCATCTGGGTGGAGTCGCAAAAAGGCGTGGGGTCCTCCTTCCTCTTCACGCTTCCGCGGGCCTAACGCTTGCTCTGCTCGAGCTCCTTTGCCGCCGTGGCGATCTGCTCCGTCAGCTTCTCATTTTTCGGATCGAGCGTTGAAGCCTCGCGCCAAAGCCGCAGGGCCTTGGGTAAATCGCCGTCCTGGTACGCCTTGAAGCCTTCTCCGTTCAATCCCTCGCTGAGCTTTTGATTTTTAAAGAGCAGCGTCTTCTCTGCCGCCGCGAGGCTTTTGCGGTATTCCTCGTTCTGCGGCTCGACGGCGACCGCACGACGCAATTTCGACACCGCCTCGTCGATGTTTCCCGACGTCAAATGTTCGCGCGCCTCACGTTCTAACGTCGGGCCATAACGGAAACGCACCTGGGCGAGCAACGCTTGGGCCTGGGAGTAGGTCGGCATCTGGGTCAAAAGGCCGATCAGCGCGTCGAACGCCTCGGGATCGTCGTGGTGCTCGTAAGCCGTGAGCGCCCGCTCGTATATTTTTCTCACGCGGACTTGCTGCTCCAGCGCGTGCCGTGCGGCCAGCGTACCCTCCAGTCGCTTCTGGGCTTCCTGCAGCCCCTTTGTCGCGACCTCGTTGTCCTTCTCCAGGCTCAAGGCTTGGCGATAGGCGTCGATCGCGTCTAAGTACTGGCCGTTATCGATAAACTCCGCGCCGCGCTTGACCGCCATGATCGCCTGCTCACGGCGCGCCCGCGCGAACTGCCCGTTGATGGCCGCCAGCTCCGCCTTGGCCTCCTCATTGCCCGGATCCAGACCCATGATATGGTTTAAGTATCCGGTCGCCTCGATCAGGTTGCCCGCCGTTCGCGCGGCTTTGGCCCGGGCCAGCTGTTCCCCAGCAATGGCGATTTGCCGGTCGCGATCCAGGGCCTCATATCTTTCCTGAATGCGCCGCTTGAGTAGCGCGGCGTCGGGTTGAACCGGCACCAAGGCGAGAATTTTCTGGGTCTGCGCGTAGGCGGCAAAGAGGTCCCCGTGCTGGAACGCCCGGCGCGCCGACGCCAATTCCCGGTCGACGTCCGTTTCCAGCGCCGTCGCCGACCGGCGACGGCCAAACTTGACTGTCAACGCCATCTTGTGGACGTAGCCGAACGATCCGAAAGGAACCAGCGCGTAATCCATCGCGAGGTCGCGTCCACCGATCCCGAGCCCGAATCGAAGCCCGTTGCCCACGTCAAACGGATATTGGTAGCCGACGCGAATCGAAACGAGGCCGGATAAAAGGTACTCGATCCCGAAGGCGGCCGCATCCGGATTGTCGGACGAAAAGATCCCGTCGGCGGCCACCCGTAACGGATTGTCGAACAGGGTCCACGAGCGCGCGACACCTATGCGCAGGGTCCGGGGCAAAGGGGCCGAACGCCCTCCGACGCTCAGTGCGGGCCCCCAGTGGAGCAGAGAAACTCCGACGTCAGGCAAGCGCGCGTCGGGAGCCCTATAAATGAGGCCGAGATCTGACGACACGACGGAGCCGGCCTCGCCGGCGACCACTTTTCGCACCCCTTCGGCGCCCGCGCCCACCCATAATTTGTGCTCCCCCCAGTTCAACGCCCGGGCCGCGGAAACGCCAAACGAACCGTCATAAGATTTCGCCACCGAGCCCAACGGTGTGCCGGCCGCGTCGAAGCCCGCGATGTCTCCCGCCGTCAGATAAGACGCGTGCGCCCCGATCGTCGTGCGCAGTCCGATCGGCGCGGCGAAGCCCGCGTATTCATAGCGGACTCCTTCGACGTGCTCAGTGTGCATCAAGAGGACTTCGGGGCGCTCGACCCGCGCCAAACCCGCGGGATTCCAGTAGGCGGACGAGGCGTCGTCGGCCGCTGCCGTAAAGGCTTGCCCCATCGCGTCGGCGCGAGCGCCGACGCCCATGTTCAGGAAATCGGCCGTCGTGGAGCCGGGGCTCGCCGCCCGCACGATCGTCGTCGCAAAAAATAGGAGGCTTGCCAGGCCCATCAGGACCCCACCGCCAATTTACCGGTCGTTTTGGCGTCGCCGCTTTCAACTAGGAAAAGGTAGACGTCCGGCGCCACCAGGGTTCCAGCGGCGTTGCGGCCGTCCCAGGTGAAGGAGCCGCTCCCATCCGAAGCGTCGAGCGTGCGCACCGAGCGCCCCGATAAAGTAAATATCTTAATCGTGGCTTGGGTCGGCAGGTTCGAGAATGTCACCCCCGTATGCCCACGAGAGGGCCGGAATGGATTCGGGAAGACCTTCAATAACGAGAGATCGCTGCTCGCCACGTTCAGGACCGCAAAAACGGAAAAATGGGTCAGGTCGGCGGACACGGTTTTCGCCCCGCGATCGACGCGGGAAGCCGGCAAACGCACCCAAACATTGCCCGGGGTCTCCATGCGCCATATTGCCAAATGGGAAACGGGAATCGGGGGATTGGAGCCGTCGACGAACCCGTCAGCATCCGCATCGGCGTAGGGCACCGTCAGATGTAAGGGGCGAGACGGAACGCGCACCGGGTTTCCCAATGAATCCAGCACATCGACTTCGACCACCCGGACCGCACGGCTGGCGGACCCGTATGTCGGCGGAAGTTTGTCCAACGCCGCTTGGATCGCGGCCGGCGAGGCGAGCAGCGGCGAAAGGTCGGCGTCAGGTTGCAGCAGGACGGACGCTCCGTCTGGAATAGCGCCGGCCGGAACGTCGACCACAACGCCACCCGAAGTGACACTTTGGGAGGAGCCGGCGGTGAGGCTGGTGATGAAAGTAATCGAACTGGCCGTGGCCTGAAGTCCGAAGAGATTGAATATCCCCGTCGTGATGTCCAAGCGGTATTTCCATCCCGAACTCAGCGCCGCCCCGGGAGGCAAGGCGATCATGCCGTCGGGGGCATACACGAACGTCGTACCCAGCAGCAGGTTCACCGGGTTATTATTTGCATCGGCCAGAGCCGTCAGCTCGATCGTAAACGATGAAACGCTGGTGGGATCGAGCGGATCACTGGGCGTCAGTATCGAGGTCGGCGCGATCGGCACGCCCGTGTAGACTCCGCCAATGAAAATCGTGTGGCCGCCCGCGGCCGTGGACAGCGTCAGGGTTGGGGGGGTCGTATCGGTGGCCAGGGCCGAAGCGCTATCAGAGGCGGGACTTAAGTCTCCGTAATGGTCCAGAACCTTCACCGTGAAGCTATAACCCTGGCTGGGCCGCAGGCCGGTGAGCGTAATGGACTCGGGGGTGCCGGCGGCGGCGCGAATCGGGGCCAGTCCCAGCAAAAACGGCGCTCCCACGACCGAGCCCGCCGCAGTCACGATCACAGACGCCGCGTAGACCTGGTACTGGTCCAACAACACGTTAACGCCGTCGTAATCGTCCGGCGCCGTCCAACTGAGCGCCACTGACCCCGCGACGCCCCCGGACACGGCCACCAAATCGGTGATGGGTTCCGCCGGAAGATGGTCGCCCCAAAATACGTTTCCATTCGGAGCCGCGGTGTATAGCGGTCCGGCTTTCACCCCGCGCGCCTGATATATGATTATTCTATAGGCCGCGGAGAGGACCGGCGCGCTCACGTTGACAGCGATATTGGTGTCATTAAAGGAAACGTGATCCAAGCTCAATCGTGAATAGGCGAAATGAGTCCCGCCGAAGGTGAGCGCGGTCGTGCCCGGGCCGACCTGCGACAAATCGAGCCCGGTGAACCGGTTGAAATATTGCGTCGAGGTGGAAAATACGATCCCCGCGACATTGACGGATTTGACGATCGCATTGGCGACGTAGACGTTGTAGCCCTTGATCTCGATTCCGTAGTAATCGATCCCCGGGCGCACGCTCGTCAACGTGGAATCGAGGATCGAAAAATCCCCCCAATCCATATGGATTCCTGGGCCCGGATGGAAAATCAATTGGGCCCGGGTCACGTCGATCGACGCGCCGCCGGAAACGATCGCATAGACCGGATAAATGCCGTCCGCGAAAAAAATCGTTCCCACGTAATCGGAGTCCGACAAGAAATAGGCCGCCGTCCCGATGTCCCAAGTGCAATTGTCTCCGGAAGCCGCGGCCGAGAACGTCACCGTATCACCGTCGACGATGGGGCCGGGCGGATTCCAATTGGCGTTAGTCGAAGCCAGCGTGTCCGTCACCGGCTCCCATGAATGCACGGCCGCCGCCGCGGGAGCCGCCAAGGCGACCAAGGCGAGTACTGCGATCAAACGCCGTGGGGAGCGGTTCATGGGCGCGTTTTGAAGACGTCGGAAGTATACACGCGGCGCGTCATTTGTCAATGACGGTGACACAACTACAGCCCTGACGAATCGGCAACGCGCAACTCCGTCGGGAGGCGGCCGGTCGCTTCCGGCGACCCGTCCTTGCGCGGACGAAGTGGACGGACAAAATCGTTGCGCCCCCGAACGCCGCCGCGTAGCGGCGAACTATTGGG
>JANPGH010000099.1:0-3113 GCA_031423795.1 Elusimicrobiota bacterium
CTGCAAGGAACCGTGAAATATCCTGTGCAAGCCGCATCCGTAAGACCGTCGGTAAGCTGTGTGCGGGAAACCCGCACGCACAGTTTGAAAGGAGGATTTGGAATCGGGCTGAATTAGCCTGCACCAAATTTCGACCAATGACCGCGGTGCTAGAAGCCCGAAACCTTTTTAAACGCTATCCCGGCGCGACCGTCAACGCGGTGGACGGATTGTCCTTGATAGTACGCGAGGGGCTATGTTTTGGGTTGCTAGGTCCCAACGGGGCGGGCAAGACCACGACGGTCGAGATGATGGAGGGAATCGGCACGCCCGATTCAGGCACAATCCTCTACCGGGGCCAGCCGATCGGCGCATCGTTCCGGGAGCGCTCCGGCATCCAATTCCAGGAAACCGCGCTGCAGGAGAAATTGACGGTGCGCGAACTACTCGCGCTGTTCGGCAGTTTTTATACGCGCACCCTTCCGATATCGGAACTCGTCGCGCTGTGTGATTTAAACGAATTTCTGGACCGAGACTCCCGACAGCTGTCGGGCGGGCAGCGCCAACGCGTGCTGCTGGCCATCGCACTGGTCAACGATCCCGACCTGGTATTCTTGGATGAACCAACCACCGGGCTCGACCCCCAGGCGCGGCGCAATTTCTGGGATTTGGTGCGCCTGATCAAGGCGCGCGGGAAAACCCTGCTCATGACCACTCATTACATGGAGGAAGCCCACGCGCTTTGCGACGAGGTCGCGATCATGGATTGCGGGCGCGTGATCGCGCAGGGTGAACCAAATGATCTACTCAAGGAGCACTTCGACGGAGTTACGATTGAATTGCCGAAGGAAGACTATCGCGCGCCGAAAAAGCCCCTGTCTGGGAAAACCATCGAACGCGACAAGCGCGTCGAGATACTGACCACGGAGCCCGACGCGGCGTTGGCCGCGTTGATGGACGCCGGGGCCAGCCTGCGCCGCGTGTTGGTGCGCCCGCGCACCCTCGAGGATTTATTTTTGGCCCTTACCGGTCGGGAGCTGCGCGAATGATCGCCCTACGGCGCTTCTGGGCCGTTTTCGTCGCGCGCAATATCGAATTCCTGCGCGACCGCGGAGCATTGGCCTGGAATTTTCTTTTCCCGCTGTTCGTCGTGTTCGGCCTGGCTTTCGCGTTTTCGGGGAAAAATCAGGACGTTTTCAAAATCGGCGTCAGCGGCGACGTCTCCGCGCTTCCGCCGGGACTGGCGTCGACGCGGTATGTGAATTTCGTTTCGTTTTCCGAAGAGGGGATTGCCCAGCAGCGCTTGCGCCATCACCAAATCGATTTATTGGTGCGGCCCGGCCGCCGCGTCGCGTACTGGCTCAACGAGTCCTCGCCGAAGGGCTATTTGGCCGAGAAGATACTTCTCGGAACCGACGCGGCGTCCCCGACGCCGACGCGCGGCGTCGTCACGGGGCGGGAAATCCGATACGTGGATTGGCTGATTTCCGGATTGCTGGCGATGAACATGATGTTCGCGGCCTTGTTCGGCGTCGGGTATGCGATCGTACGCTATCGTAAAAACGGTGTTCTCAAACGTCTGAAGGCCACGCCGCTCAAAGCCGTCGAGTTTCTCGCCGCGCAGGTCGCCTCGCGCATGGTGCTCATTTTAGTCGTGTTCGCGATGGTCTATCACGGCTCGGATTATTTCCTGCATTACGAGCGTTTAGGCTCGCTGGGCCTGCTGTACCTAATTTTTAGCGTCGGTTCGATGTGCCTCGTCTCGTTAGGTCTGGTAATTGCCGCCCGCGTGTCCAGCGAGGAGCTCGCCGGGGGAATGCTCAATCTATTGTCATGGCCGATGATTTTCCTGTCTGGCGTCTGGTTCAGCCTGGAGGGCGCGCCGCCGGCCTTGCGCACCTTCGCCAGCGTGATGCCGCTGACCCACGTGATCGACGCCGCGCGCGCGGTCATGACCGAAGGCGCGGGATTTTCCCAGGTCGCTCCGCATTTAACGTTTCTAATCGCGATGACAATCGCGCTGCTCGGCGTCGCGGCGTGGTCTTTCCGCTGGGAGTAAGGATCCCCAAACCGCGGTCGCATTCGGCGCGTTCATTACTGATCCAACTTTTGAAATCCAATTTTACGCTGAGGCGTATCCGGAGCTAGAGAGAATGGCGATCCCTTGTTCCGTGAATGCGTACGGATTTGCCCTTCGTGCTCCTCCTCAGAAAGCTGAAAACAGAAATCTTCCGGAAAACGCTCACGGTTTCGCTAGACCACTTGAACAAGTGCTTTTGGTAAGACCTCTTGTTCCAGGCCACTTGAGGTTCTCACGAAGCGGCGCCACGTGAAGACATGTGTCTCCGCCAGGGGAAACCTATGTCAGTGGATCGATGGGGTCAGGTCAATCCTCCATCATTTTCGACTTCAAGCGCATGCTTGCCACCTAACGCCACGTTCTGCGGCACGCGCAATCAAGATTCTTCGCACACTGCGCGCGTCCGCAGAAGCGCTTGGTTGGGCCTTTCTCTCGACTATTTACTGAATTCATGTTTAAGTGAAACGGGAAGCGCCCGCAGATCTTCCTTTGCTTTACTTATTTCGAGCACTCGATCGATAAATCCATCAACCTTGAGATTTCCCTGCTGTTGTGGTAGATCCGGCCTCACATAAATCAGATATATCTTCCCTTCCTCAAATGTGTGAACCGGGCACGTGCCCCCTGAGCTACTATCCAATCGGATCGATTGTCTCAGCCATTCAGGACCCTTCCAGTAATTGATTACGCGGACATCAGCAATGGAAGGATTCCCTAATTTATCGCGGTAAACCTTTTCTATTTTGCCCGTAAATACGATGCCCGCAAAGGAAAATGCTTCGCGCGCATCCTTGGGTGGTTCGCCAATCGGTTCGCACGCTTCAGAAGCGCAGGTACCTATGCAAACCAAGAACACGATCATGAAGACATTATTTCGCATAGCTCTCTAAATCCTCTTCAAATAAATAGGCCCAACGGATAGGGTTTTATCCGCAGTGCGCAGCATTGCGGATAAAAGCCTGTTGAGCGAAGTCGCGATGTCAGGCGCCAGACTCCTCTGCCGCCGTTGCCGTAACGCGCTTAGTTTAGCAGCTGTTTCGGTGTTCCGCCAGCG
>JANPGH010000100.1:0-44785 GCA_031423795.1 Elusimicrobiota bacterium
CCCAATAGTTCGCCGCTACGCGGCGGCGTTCGGGGGCGCAACGATTTTGTCCGTCCACTTCGTCCGCGCAAGGACGGGTCGCCGGAAGCGACCGGCCGCCTCCCGACGGAGTTGCGCGTTGCCGATTCGTCAGGGCTGTAGGAAATATGCGGCAGGCTTGCAGGATTTCATGAACTTTGATAAACTGCTCAAGCACCATTAGCTCAATTGGTTAGAGCAGATCCCTCTTAAGGATAAGGTTCCCGGTTCGATTCCGGGATGGTGCAAATTTTAGAGACGTGGGACCGGGCTTGCTCGGTCCCTTTCGATTTAGGGCGGGTGGCGGAACGGCAGACGCGCGCGGCTTAGGACCGCGTGCCGAAAGGCGTGGGGGTTCAAGTCCCCCCCCGCCCAATCGATTCCGGGAGGCAGTATATGGGTTTATTTACGGCGATGAAATCGGACAAGGCGAAATTCAAGAAACTAAAGGAAGAGGGTTGCATCGTCACTCTGGCCGTTGAAATTCCGGCCCAAGAAGTAACGGATCTGACGCAAACGTCGTTGACCCGCATTCAGAATCACGCCCGGGTCCCCGGATTCAGGCCCGGAAAAGCCCCGATCCAGGTCGTCAAGCAGCATTTCAGCGGCCATGCGCGCCAAGAGGCCATCGACGCGCTGATGCGCAAGCACATTCCGACGGCGATTGAGGATTTGAAGCTGCGCGTCGTGGAAACTCCTGCGGTCGAGGACGTGAAATGGACCGAGGGCTCACCGCTCGTTTTGACCGTTCGCGTTGAAGTCGCTCCCGCGGCCACGGCGAAGGATTACCACAAGATTCCGGTCTTGCGAAAACCGACGACGGCCGATGTGGCGGCGCTGGAAAAGCGCCTCGAGGATCTCCGCGAGTCTCACGCTCGTTTGGAGGTATCACCGGACGAGCTCCTCGGTGAGAAGCACTTTGCCGTAATTGACTATAGTGCCAGCCAGAACGGGAAACCCCTTGCACAAGCCAAAGGAATAGGTGAACTGGTGGATATGGCTGCAGAGCAGTCGGTGGAAGGATTGGTCGGCGGATTGAAAGGCATGCGTCGTGGGGAATCAAAAACGGTCGCCGTCAAGCTGCGCGGCAAAGACGCGCATCTCGCCGTCACCCTGCGTGAAATCAAATCGAAGGTGCTGCCCCCGATCGATGCAGAATTGTCCAAGGATCTCGGATTTGAAACCCTCGAGGCCTTGAAGACAAAATTAAAGGAGGTTCTCGACTCGGAAACACGGAAAGCTTCTGATGAGGACGCAATCCGCCAGATCGAGGCTGCCTTGATTAAATCGAACCCCTTTGCCTTGCCGCCCAGCATGGTGGAACGTCAGCTGGAAGGCATGTTCCAACGAATGCAGCAGCGGTTGATGGGCGCAGGTCCGATGCCGGATCACATGATGGCCGACCTTAAAGCGAAGATGCAGCCTCGAGCGGAAGAAGAAGTTCGCCTCGCATTCATTCTGAATGCAATCGCGGAGAAGGAAAAGATCGAGGCAACGGAAACCGAGCTTACCGCCGAGCTGGAAGCCGGCCTGAAGGACGCCGACACCGAACAGAAGAAAAAGGATCTTCGGGATGCTTACGCACGCCGAAAAGATCAAATTTCCCACATGATCCGAGAGCGGAAGGTCATCGCCCACCTGAAAGATAAGGCCGTTTACAAGGACGCCTGAACACCCGTCGTCGATCGATTCCCGCAGTTTCAGCCGAGTCTTGAGCGCGTCGTTCCAAAGAGCTAGACTCTCTCTATGCCCAACATATTGCCGACAGTTTTGGAACGCTGGACTTCGGGATCAGCGACTTCATACGACATATTCTCTCGGTTATTGCAAGAACGCATCATCTTCGTGGGCGGCGACGATGGCGCGGTGACAACGGACTCGGCCAACAACTTGATCTCCCAACTCTTGTATTTGGATTCGCAGGATTCGAGCAAGGACATACATCTTTACATTAATTCGCCCGGAGGCATGGTGACGGCGGGCCTGGCGGTCTATGACACCATGCAGTTCGTGCGCGCTCCCATTTCGACTCTTTGCATGGGGATGGCGATGAGCTTTGGAGCCGTGCTCTTGACTGCGGGAACCAAGGGCAAGCGCTACATCCTTCCTCATGCGCGGGTGATGATGCATCAGCCGTTGATTCGCGGGAGCCTCGAAGGGCAAGAAACGGACATCCGTATTCAGGGCGCCGAAATGGCGGGTAATCGCCGACGCCTCTCGGAAATTATCTCTCGCCACTCCGGTCAGACGTTTGCGAAAGTCGATGCTGACGTGGAACGAAACTACTATCTTTCTGCTTCCGAAGCCGTTACTTACGGCCTGGTTGATAAAGTCGTGGAGATGTCGAAACGATGAGCTCCCCCGCGCCGATTTCCGACCCCGCAAAATTGCCGTTGTTGGCGGTACGCGACGTGGTGATGTTTCCGCACATGGTTCTGCCCTTATCGGTCGGCCGTCCGAAATCCGTCGCTGCGATCGAGGCGGCGATGACCAATCACGCGAAGCATCTCGTAGTGGCGGCTCAGAAAGACGTGAACATCGAGGACCCGCAGTTGGGTGACGTCTACCCGATGGGTGTTTTAGTTGAGGTCGTCCAGTACCTGAAGATGCCCGATGGTGCCCTCAAGGTTTTTTTGCAGGGGCATGCGCGCGCCACCGTGAGTAAAATGGAATTCTCCCCTGCCGAAGGCCATTGGTTCGTTCATCCCGAATATCCCGCGCCCCAGGTCAAGGTCAACTCCGAAACAAAGGCTTTGATGCGTCACGCACTGGAAGTGTGTGAGGAACAGGCGAAACTGACTCGCCGCCCACCCGCGGACATGTCCGGCTTTGGCGAGTTGGATAATCCGTCCGAATTAGCTGACAAGATCGCGGCTGCGTTTATTACGAAAGCCGCAGATCGCCAATCGTTGTTGGAAAATTTGGACGCCAAAGCTCGATTGGAGAAGCTCGTAGTCATGATCAAGGCGGACACCGAAATATTGAATCTTGAGAGGAAAATACACACCCGGGTTAAAGGCCAAATCGAGAAGACTCAGAAAGAGTACTACCTCAATGAGCAGATGAAGGCGATCCAAAAGGAACTTCGTCAGAAGGACGATTTTGCACAAGAAATCGAAGACCTAAAGAAATCTGTCAAAGAGGCGCGAATGCCGGCGACCGCTGAGACGGCCGCTGTCAAGGAAATCGGCCGACTTGAGAAAATGATGCCATTTTCCCCCGAATCGACGGTCTCCCGGACTTATCTCGACTGGATGGTGCATTTGCCGTGGTCCATTCGCACGCGCGAATCGATCGATCTGGATAAGGCCGAGAAAATTCTGAATGAGGATCATTCGGGCTTGCCGAAAGCCAAGGAGCGCATTCTTGAGTACCTGGCGGTTACAAAATTGACCAAAGGTATGCGCGGGCCTATTCTGTGCTTCGTCGGACCGCCCGGCGTCGGCAAAACATCGTTGGCGAAATCAATCGCACGTTCACTCAAGCGAAAATTTGTCCGCATGTCTTTGGGCGGAGTCAGAGATGAAGCTGAGATCCGCGGACACCGCCGAACCTACATCGGGTCACTGCCTGGGCGCCTGATCCAGAGCCTGCGCAAAGCGGGCTCGAAAAACCCGCTCTTTCTCCTCGATGAAATCGACAAAATGGGAATGGACTGGCGCGGGGATCCCGCGGCTGCTTTGCTTGAAGTTCTTGATCCCGAGCAAAACGCGACATTCCTCGACCATTATTTGGATGTCGAGTTCGATTTGTCGCAAGTGATGTTCATCTGCACGGCGAACGATCTTGATGCCATCCCGGTCACATTGCGCGATCGGCTTGAGGTCGTTCGGTTCGGCGGCTACACGCAGGCTGAGAAAAAAGCCATCGCCCGGACACATCTACTTCCGAAAACGCTGGTCAACCATGGCCTGAAGAATGTCAAGGTGGACATTTCCGACGAGGCAATGAGCATCATCGTTGACGAATATACGCGCGAAGCGGGAGTACGTCATTTGGAGCGGGAAATCGCCGCTTTGTGCCGGAAAATCGCCCGCAAGGTCCTGAGCGAAAAGATTGCAAAAGTGTCGATCAGTGAGGCCGACATCTCAAAAATGCTCGGCCCCGCGAAATTCCCGCGGGAAAAGAATTCGTACAACGGAGTCGGCGTTTCCACGGGCCTGGCATGGACCGAGGTCGGAGGGGCGACGATGGCGGTCGAAGCCGTCGCAGTTCCCGGACGCGGCGAGATTCGTATCACCGGTCGCTTGGGCGAGGTGATGACGGAATCGGCGCAGACCGCCCTATCGCACGTGAAGTCGGTTGCAAATGATCTGGGTATTCCTTTGGACGCTTTTCGCCGCCGCGATTTTCATCTGCATTTCCCCGAGGGCGCGGTGCCTAAGGACGGCCCTTCCGCGGGCATCGCGATCGCGACGGCATTGGCAAGCCTCGTTTCTGGCCGCAGCGTCGTCGCGGATCTCGCGATGACTGGCGAAATCACGCTGCGTGGGCGCGTGCTCCCAATCGGGGGGCTCAAGGAAAAAGTTCTTGCCGCAGATCGCGAGGGTCTGAAGATCGTTCTCTTTCCCGATGGCAATCAAAAGGACCTTGAAGAAATCCCCGCCAGCGTTCGCTCGCGGATTCAGCTAATTCCGGTCAAGCTGTTTAGTGAAGTGGCGGCGTTGGCCCTGATGCCCGCAACGACAATGCCCACGACGGAAGCTGCCTGGCCCGTTCCGGTTCCACCGGTCGTTTCTAAGCATCCACCACATAGCGGCGGCGTCGCCTAAGAAGCCCCGCGAGGTTCAATCACATGTCCAAAAACATCATGCTAACACCAGGTCCGACTCCTCTTCCACCGGAGGTTTTGGAGGCGATGTCGCGCCCTTTGATCCATCATCGCACTGAAGAATTCGGCAAGATGTTCGCCTCGGTCATTGAAGATATGAAGTGGGTATATCGCACGAATGGCACGGTGCTGATGATGACCTGCTCCGGAACCGGCGCGATGGAAAGTGCGATCGTAAACCTGCTTTCTCCCGGCGAGAAGACAATGGTGTGCACAACGGGCGCTTTCGGGGACAGGTTCGTAGCCATTCACCGCGCCTTTGGACTCAATCCGGTCGTCCTCCCCTTCGAATGGGGCCGTGCGATAGATCCCGAGGCGCTGAGGCGCTCTCTGCGCGAGAACAAGGCGCTTAAGGCCGTTTTCCTCCAACACACGGATACATCGACTGGCATCGTCAATAATCTCGAAGTCCTTTCGCGGATCATTCGCGAGGAATCAGACGCCCTTATCGTCGTCGATTCGGTGTCAGGTTTGGCCTGTGAGCGGCTCGAGACGGATGCCTGGGGCTTGGACGCGGTCGTCACCGGTTCCCAAAAAGGACTGATGAACGCGCCGGGGCTGGGCTTCGTGGCCTTGAGCGCACGTGCCGATATGGCAGTCGCTGCCGCGCAACTGCCCCGATATAATTTTGATTATCGCATCATCAAAAAATCTCTTTCGGACAATGAAACCCCCTGGACGCCGGCGATTTCGATCGTAGCTGGGCAGGCCGCGGCGTTGCGCCTCCTGCGCAAGGAAGGGATGGAGTCCGTTTGGAAGCGCCACGACGATTTGGCCGCTTACGCCCGCAAGCAGTTGAGCGATAAGATAGGACTGCCCTTTTTCGCCAAGGATCCGGCGAATATCCTCACTGGGATCGTCTTGCCCGCCGGTATTGACGGAAATAAATTACTTTCGACGATTCTGAAGGATGAGGGTATCTCTATTGCGGGCGGGCAACTCCACTTGAAGGGGAAAATTTGCCGCATCGCCCATATGGCTTATATTTCGAAATCAGACGTGGACGCCGGAGTGCACGCCTTGGCGGCGCGCCTGACCAAGGCGGAGGCCTGATCATGACAAAACTTAAAGTGCTCGTCACAGATAAAATCGATCCCGCCGGACTCGAGCCGCTGCAATTGCACCCAGGAATCGACCTCAGCTACTCTGTGGCTCCAAAACCCGATGTTTTGGAAAAAGCCTTGATTGGGACCGATGTTTGGCTGGTCCGTTCGGAAACGAAGATTACCGCCGATTGGATCGCCAAGGCGGCCAATCTTCGTCTGATCGGGAGAGCCGGCGTCGGCGTTGATAACATCGATATCAGCGCCGCGACTCGTCGCGGCGTGGCCGTGATCAACGCTCCGGCGGCAAACACCATGGCCGCAGCAGAACAGACGATGGCGCTGATGCTCGCCGTCGCTCGCCATATTTCTGCGGCCGATGCGTCGACAAAATCCGGCAAATGGGAACGCTCGAAGTTCATGGGAGTCGAGCTGAACGGCAAGACTTTGGGGATCGTCGGATTGGGCCGGATCGGACGCGAGGTGGCCAAGCGGGCACAATCATTCGGGATGAAAATTATCGGATTCGACCCATTCGTCTCCGCGGCGCAAGCGCGCGAAATGAGTATCGAGCCGGCGGACTTGGCACCCCTCTTGGCGACTGCCGATTTCATCACGCTACATGTGCCCGGAGGAGACAAGACTCGCCATTTGATTTCGGCGGAATCGATTCGGACGATGAAAAAAGGAGTTCGCATTATCAATTGCGCACGCGGGGAGCTCATTGACGAGCCCGCGTTGGCGCAAGCTTTAATATCCGGACACGTGGCCGCGGCTGGACTCGATGTTTTCTCCGTCGAACCTCTTCCGGCTGACAGCGTATTGCGTACGGCCCCTAATATCGTGCTCACCCCCCATCTCGGAGCGTCGACGGCTGAGGCTCAATCGCGGGTTGCCACGGAACTCGCCCTGGCGGTCGTGGATTTCCACGAAAAGGGCATTGCGCCCAACGCCTTGAATCTCCCGGGATTCGACGCTCAGACCGTCGCGACGCTTGGCGAATGGTTGCCATTGGCTGAAGCTTTGGGCCGCTTCCTCGCGCAAACATTGGAGGGCGGCGTGCGAGAATTTTCGTGTCAATTCGAGGGCGAATTCAAGTCCGCTGAGCGCCGGCCGCTGGGGGTGTGCGCATTAAAAGGCCTCTTAACGCCGATTCTCGGGGGTAATTCAGTCAGTTGGATTTCAGCGCCGGCAGTGGCGGCTGAACGCGGCATTAAGGTGTCCGAATCGGCCGATCCCAAAGTGTCCGAAGCCGTCAAACGACTTCTCACCGTGACGGCAGTCACCGATGGCGGGACGGTTTCCGTCTCGGGGGGCTTGATCGCGCCTGGGGAACCTCGCCTTTTACGATTCTCGGGTCTTCGAATCGATGTTCGCCCGGTTGGAAAGATGATCGTGCTGACCAATACGGACGCACCCGGTGTGATCGGCCGGGTTGGGACCTTGCTTGGAAAAGCAGGAGTAAATATTTCGGATATGCGGGTGGGACGGCGCTCGGCCCATGGCGAAGCGGTCATGGTCCTCAACGTCGATGACTCTGTGTCGGTTGATATCCGCGGCCAGCTTTCTCGACTCGACGGCATACGCCGAGTCCACTGGGTTGAAATTTAGCGAATGCCGCGCTGCGTCGGGCCCAAATTGAGCAGGCCCTCCAGAATTTCCGTTTTTTCGCCGAGAGACTGCGCGACGGCCTGATAGGTGACAGCACCCCGATAGACATTCACTCCTTTAGCCAGGGCCTCGTCTCGGCGTACAGCTCCTTCGAGTCCCCAACGAGCTATATCCCGGGCGTATTTAAGCGTCACGTTCGTTAGCGCGTAGGTGCTCGTGTTGCTGACTGCTCCCGGTATGTTGGGAACGGCGTAGTGCAAAACACCGTGCTTGACCAAAATCGGTTTATCGTGGCTGGTGACTTCTGCCGTTTCCACACAGCCACCCTGATCGACGGCCACGTCGACAATGACCGACCCAGGCTTCATCGTCTTGACCATATCCTCAGTGACCAAGCTGGGGGCTTTGGAACCGGGAATCAAGACCGCTCCTATTAAGAGGTCGGAGCGATGGACGCTGTTGGCGATATTTTCTTCGTGGCTCATCAGCGTCGTCACGGAGTTGCCGAAGACGTCGTCAAGGTACGCGAGTCGCGGGGCAGAAACGTCGAGTATATTTACGCGCGCGCCCATGCCGATGGCAATCTTCGCGGCATTGATGCCAACGACGCCTCCGCCAATGATGGTGACAATTCCGCGATTCACGCCTGGAACCCCTCCCAAGAGAACGCCGCGCCCCCCATGGTGCTTCTCGAGAAATTGGGCCCCGATTTGCACTGACATTTTCCCCGCGACCTCGCTCATCGGCGTCAATAGGGGCAGCGAGCCGTCACGCGGCTGGATCGTCTCATAAGCGACCGCTTTCACCTTGCGCGCCATCAGCGCCCGGGTCAAAGCAGGCGCGGCAGCCAAATGCAAGTAAGCGTAGAGTATTTGATTTTCCCGCAAGAAGCGATACTCTTCTTCAAGCGGTTCCTTGACCTTGATGATCATCTCGGCTACCGCGTACACTCGCTTGACATCGACAATTTGGGCGCCCGCCGCCTTGTATTCTGCGTCGCTGATCCCGGAGGCCAGCCCTGCACCGAATTCGATCAATACTTTGTGGCCCTCTTTCGACAGAGCCCGAACGCCGCCGGGCACGAGGCCCACGCGGTGCTCTCGATTCTTTCGCTCTTTGGGCACGCCAATCTTCATCGTAAATCTCCTTGGGTGTCGCTGAGCAGATTCAAATAACGCGCCAGATCTTCAGGTTGGCCGGATCTTGGAAACCCATTGAGCGTCTTGAGCACGCGGCCTCGAGGATCGCTGACGACAAAGTAAGGGACGCTTCGTGCGCGCATGCTTCCTTCCGGATCAATCATCGCATCGGAACCGAATTCGCTCGCAAATTCGCGGATTTGCTTTAAATCATCACTGAGGCCCACCACGACGCGGCTAGCTATCCCATGTGTGTCGAGCCAGCGGCGGAATTTGACAATGTCGGGCGCGACGGCGTGGCAGACTCCGCACCATGGTGCGACAAGCACGGTCAGGCATTTTTGAGTCGGGCAGGAAGAGAGCATCGGTCCGGGCACGCCAGCCAGCGTCAACAAACGAACATCGGGTAGCGCAGACAACGACACGTCTGATGCGCGCGAACATGAGAGGAGCGCGCCGCTCACAGTCAAGATGTAGAGGGAGGCTCTCATTGCTGGCGAGAATTGTATCAAAGTCTTCGCGACGTCACCGACGCGAACAAACACGGAAAAAGCTATTGGAACCGCAATCATCCCTGCCAATAGGCCGATGCTCCGGTGCCGCGTGCCACGGATTCATAGAGATGTTTTCGCAGAATATCTGTTGCTTCGGGCTTTCGAAGTTCTGTGGCGGGATGTCGATCGTTGCGACCTGGCGGAATGAAGACGTCTTTTCGCTCCATTTGACGGTCGGATCCTCGACAAGGGCAAGAGACCGGTCCGTCCGAAGTTGGATGAGAAACTCGAAGCATGCCGCTCCACGCTTCAGTCGGGCGGACATGGCGTCGCGGAGAAAATGCGGATTTTTCTTGTCCGGCTTCTCAGTTGGAACGGCAACGCCCGCAACTGAAGGCAATGTGGTCGCGCATGGACGCACGGAATATTTCGCAGGACCGCTTTCCGCCAGCATATAGGGTGTTGACGACCAATATCGGATGGTGAGCGGATTTCTCGTTTCCTTGCGAAGAATGGAGATCGCGACCATAAGTTCATGATACCGCCATCGAAAAGGATTAAAGCCGTGAATAAAGAACGATAGGGTTTTCTGCGCCGCCGCAGCCTTGGAAAACTCCACGTAATCTCGCGCGTTACGGACGAAGAAAATAGGAGAGTTGATCAGCAGGAAATCCTGGGTCTCTTTCTCGTCGTCGGCGAGTTTCGGTCCGGGCACGCCCAGAATCTTGATCGCCATCCCGCGAACGTCGTACACGGAATCATTCGCAGCGCGTCCGGCACCGTTGGAAAAACGAATCCGGCTCCGGTAAACGCGGCCTTCCTGGAAGATGCCTTGCCGCAGTTCCGCGGGAAGATTTGCCACCACTCGGAACTGGGAGCGCACACAGCCATGGGCGTTGGCGTGCGCGTCGCGATGGGCCCTACTAGTCTCTGTGCGGTCCTTTGCAACCGTGCCTTAGATCAGCGCAACGATTTGGGCGGAGGCTTCCGCCTCACTTGATGGGACTGATTCATAGGAGCCTACGGCATAAACACGGGGCGCAAGGAGCAGCGAGGCCATGAGAAACAGTCGGCTCATGCAACAAGCACTGCTTCGTGTTTTGCCTCTGAAGCTCTTAAGACGCCATATGCCTTTGCGCGAGGGCTTTGAGATTTAAAGTCGTCCTGTCATCATCAAGATCACCAGAATCACGACGATGAGCCCCATTCCGCTGCTGGGATAGTAGCCCCAACTGGCGCTGTACGGCCAATGGGGAAGCGCTCCTAGGAGCAGAAGAACGAGAATAACGAGAAGTATTGTTGGCATTTTAATTCTCCTAAAAATCGCTACGTCTTATTCGGGCTAGCGCGATGCTTCTTAACACGGTACGGAAACTTCTTACCTTTGTGATTGGCATTTGAAGGGAATCTTTGATCTCTCACTTTCCCAAAACCTTCTTAACTTGGCCGATCTTGCGTTGAACTTGGCCGGCGGTCTTTTCTTTGATGCCCGCCGCTTCCAACCTGGGATTATCACTCAGTTTCCCCATCGTCTCTTTCAACTGGCCTTTGACTTTGCGAAACGTACCTTTCACTTGATCTTGCGAGCTTGTTTTCATCATATCCCCCTTTTTTTTGAGTGCCGAACGAACCCGCAATATAACAGTAGAAATTTTCTGGTTCTGCGTATGCTCGGAGTTCTACGTGACATGCTCAGTAGTAATGCTGAGTTCCCATCGACGCGGCGGAGTTCGAGGGGTTTCTCCTAAATGAGAACACGTAGGCGGAGGCAGACAGATTTACGGCGAAAAAAATCGCAGCGGCAAAACGAAACCGCTGCGATCTTGCCGTCAAACCTAAACTCCGAGCCAAGGATTCGAACCTTGAACCTTGCCGTTAACAGCGGCCTGCTCTACCATTGAGCTAGCTCGGAATCGACGTACAATTCTAGCAAAGGGTGTGAACACGGTCAAAGAGAGGAATTACCAAATTTTATTGATTGTGGACTTGTAAAATCGCGAGAGGAACACTATTCTAGCGGTGCCATGGAAGAATCTCTCGATTTAAGCAAGCTGTTGTCCGATGTCGTCGCCCGGGGCGGATCGGATCTTCATTTGATTAATGACGTTCCTCCCGTCGCGCGTATCTCGGGTGAACTCGGTGCTTTGCCGTATCCGGTGATGAGCTCCGAAAGCATCCTGCGGATCTTGGGGCCGTATCTGACAGACGTGCATAAGGCCAGCTTCAAAACCGACATGAGGGTGAACTTTTCCTGCACGATTGGTGAAGTCGGTCGATTTCGGTTCAGCCTCTATCAGTCGCTCGGCACAGTTGGGGTGACCATTCGCGTCGTGCCGGCAAAGACCTGGCCGCTTTCCGCGTTGGGTTTGCCTCCGATCGTCGGCAATCTGGCGTTGCGTAGATCGGGAATCATCTTCGTGACGGGATCGACTGGATCTGGAAAAAGCACGACAATGGCTGCGATGCTCGAATGGGTCAATCAAACTGGCCGTCCGGGAAAGGTCATCACAGTCGAAGATCCCATCGAATCGATTTTCAAGCCGTGCCGGTCGATTTTCGTCCAGCGCGAAGTGGGAATCGATACACCCAGTTTCGAGATCGGCATTTTAGACGCTCTACGACAAGACCCGGACATTCTCTGCATAGGAGAGCTTCGCGACGCTGCCTCGATCCGAGCCGCCTTGCTCGCGGCCGAGACTGGCCATCTTGTCTTGACGACCCTGCACACGCGCAACGCGGCGAAAACGGCGCAACGGATAATCAACGCGGTGCCCACAACGGAGCAGGAATCAGTCCGGGAACAAGTCGCCTCGACTCTCGAGGCGGTGATCTCCCAGGAGCTCCTCCCACGCGCGGACGGCAAGGGCCGCGCGATTTCATGCGAAATCTTGGTTGCAACGCCGGCGACTCGTCAAATGATACGGGAAAATAAAATTGAAGCGCTCACCGACGCCATCCAGTCGGGCGCACAGTCCGGAATGATCTCGAGTGATGCCTCGATTAGAAACCTGGTGATCAAGAATTTGATCACGAAGAAGGTCGCTCTTGAGCACATGAGAAATCCCGAGACCCTGGCGTGAAGGAAATCTTCGCCCGCGACGAGGGATCGCTGCGGATTCTGACGCTCGGATCCCCCCCGGGGAATGCCTTGACGCTCCTCTCCCTACGGAACTTGGCAAAGCGGGTAAAGGGCGCGTGCGCGTCTCCCACTGTTCGCGCCTTGATAATCGAGTCGAATGTGCAAAATTATTTTTCAAGCGGATTGGACCTAAGTGAGATTTCATCGGGATCGGACCGGCGCCGTCATCAGCCGTTCCACGCCCTCGTAGATGCCTACCGGACTCTGCTGGACTGTCCGAAGCCGACTATCGCAGTTCTTAACGGTTCGGCGTTTCTCGGAGGTTGGATCATCGCAATGGCCTGCGATTGGCGCTTATCCGCCCCCGAAGCGGACGTTTCCTTGTCCGAAATCCGCCTCGGATTGTCGCCGACTGCCGGCTTCATCGCGCGTCTGAAGTCGTTGTCGTCCGATCCGCGCCTCGTCAAAGAAATGGTACTTCGAGGGCGGCGAGTCGCGGCCGACGCGGCATTGGCGGCCGGACTTATCGACGAAGTCCATCGAAAAGAAGATCTCCAGGACGCGGCCCTGGCGCTGGCGCGCCGCTTGGCGAAAGCGCCGCCCCGGGCCTACGCGTCGATCAAACGGGAATTGAACGCCGCGCATTCCTCCGACTTGCTTTGGAAGGGTTCGCTGCGCGAATTTAAGAGATTGTTTTCCGGCGCCGAAGCATGCGAAGGCCTTTCGGCCGCTACGATGAAGCGTCGCCCGCGTTGGGAAGCACCGTGAAGACGTTCTCCAGCGACCTCCTCGCGGGCCGCGTCGCGGTCGTGACAGGTGGTGGCACCGGAATCGGCCGCGTCGTGGCCGAGGAACTCGCCAGGCATGGAGCCGACGTGGCACTCGCCGCCCGCGACGAAGTGCGCTTAAAAATCGCCGCCGCCGAAATCTCGGCACAGACAGGGCGTCGTGCGCTGGCGATCAAGACCGATGTCTCCGAAGACGACTCCGTTAAATCGCTTTTTAAGCAGGTCGATCTTCGGTTCGGACGCGTCGACATGCTGATCAACGGCGCGGCCGCAAATTTCGTCCGTCCGAGCGAGATCTTGACTCCGGTTCGTTGGCGCAAAGTCGTCGATATCGTTCTCAATGGCAGCTTTTATTGTGCGCTGGAGGCGGGCCGCCGTATGTTGGCGCGTGGAGACGGGGCGATCGTCAATTTGATCGCGTCTTATGCATGGACAGGCGCTCCGGGGTTTGCCCCTTCCGCGGCGGCGAAAGGCGGCGTGTTGGCCCTGACCCGGACGTTGGGCGTCGAATGGGCGCCGCGCGGGGTGCGGGTAAACGCGGTTTGTCCCGGCCTGATCGACACCGCCCAGTCGCGTGAACGCCTTTGGCCTGAGGAGTGGATGCGGGAAACTTTGCTCGAAGGTGTTCCCGGGCGCAAATTTGGCAAGGCGCTCGACGTCGCTTCGGCAGTTTTATACCTGGTCTCCCCCGAGACGAGCTATGTAACCGGAGAAGTTTTGACGGTCGACGGCGGGGCATCGGTCGGCGGAGTCTCCTATCTCCGCTTCCTGGAGAAAGCCGGAAGCGTACGTCGCCGAAGGCCACCGAAGGCCTAAGAAGAAATCTACTCGACGGGGGAACTGCCATCGTCGGACTGCGCGCGGGCGGTTTCAAGCCACTCCGCACCCTTTTCGCGCCGTTCCTTAAGCCACTCCGTCAATTTATCGCGCGACTCACGACCAGCGCGGGGCGCCAGTAATATGCCGAAAAACGCGCCGATCGCCGCCCCCGCGATGAAAGTAAATAATCCGCCTTCCCGGTCTTCTGTGGTCATGGAACGATCATCGCACCCTGCGCCGTTTTTGTCAAGCGTCGCGGGTGCATCAGCTTCAGTCGTTCGTTTTGCGTTGTTGTTGCGTGCGATGCTGGGCCTCTTCATTGAGGCGGCGCTCGCGATCTTCAAGAGCAGATTCACGCATCGCCGCGGTCTCGTCGAGGGCGCGCCGTCGGGCGCCTATGGCGCGTTCCAGTTCGGCGGAACGGGCATTGAGCGCGGCGGTCGCTTGCTTCTCTGACTCCTCAAGCGCGCGCGCAAGTTCTGTCGCGCTGGCGAGCCGCGCTTCTTCAAAGGCGCGGGTCCGTTCTACGTCGCGCAGCCGGTCGCGATCGATCAATTGTTCACGTAGCGAGGACGCCTCGATTTCGAGGGTGGACAGGCGGGCTTCCAATGATTTAATGCGCGCGGAAGACGCGGAAGACGCTCGCTCTCCTTCCCCGCGTGCGAGATTCAGCGATTCGCTCAGGCGATTAATCTCGTTCTGGAGCTTCGCGCGTTCACGCGACTGGTCTTCCAGACTTTTTTCGCGAGCCAAACGTAGTTGCGCATCCATATTTTGCCGTAACTCGGAGGCTCGTGATTCATGCGCGGCCTGTCGCCCGGCCTGATCTCGCACATGCTCATTGCGTAGTTCTATAATCGTACGCTCAAACTCTGCCTTGAGGGCCTGTTCTCGCTGCGCGAACTCAATCTCGGCGCGCCGACGATGCAGATCCGCCGCGTCCCGCGCGGCCGCGCACTCAGCGGCGAAGGTCCGCCGTTGCTCTTCAAGGGCGGTCTCGTAGCGCTGTACGAGTTCCGATTCTCGAGATGACCACCGGGTGTCAAGATCTTTTTCCTTGCGCAAATACTCCTCGCGCTGAGTGACTTTCCAACCCTCGAATTGCTCGGCGTTTGTGCGCGCGGCGCATTCGGTTTCGGCAACCTTTGCACGGTACTCTTGATCCAAAATTCTTTGGCGCTGCTCGTATTGCGCAGCGAGCGCTGCGGATTCAGCGCCGACGGCGCGGCGCTGCTCCTCAACGAGTTCAATCCGTTTCTTTTCATACTCTTCGATGAGTGCAGCACTTCGGGCGGAATGTTCGCTTTCGCGCCGCTCCTCGCGTTGGCGGGTCGATTCCTCTTGTCCGAGGCGCGTTTCCGTCAGGGCGGACAACTTTTCCGAGTAAAGCCGCTCCAACTCGGCGGTCTTCAACGCAACGAATTCGTCTTGAGTTCGAACGCGTTCACCGTCCTTGCTGGCCGCCTCCTCGAGCAACCGTGCCGCTTTGTGCTTAAATTCGCGCTCAAGTTCTACCTGCCGATCCGATACCTGTCTCAGACGTTCCGAATGCTCGCTTTCCAACGTGCGCCCGCGTTGCGACCATTCGTCTCGGAGGGCGGCGCGCTCTGCATCCAACTCTCCCCGCACCTTCGTTTCGAGGCGCCGGGCCTTCTCTTCCCAGGAATTGACCAACCGGCGCTCGTTTTCGGCGTATTGCGCTTCGGACATCGCGCATCTCTTGGCGAAGTCATCGTCCATCTCCGCCTTGCGCTTTGCCAGCAGATCGTCGATTTCTTGGGCTCGGTCGGCCAGCTGGCGCGCGCGCTCGGAAAATTGCTTTTGTACAGCCTCATCAAGTTGTGCGCGCGATTGCTTGGCCTTCGCCCAAAGCCCCTGTTCCAGCTCGGACCATTGGGTTTGCAGCTCGGTTTCGCGCCGGTGATAGCGTTCTATGAGGTCTTTTTCTTTGAGAGCAGTGGCTTTGACGAGGGATTCCTCACGGGCCTTGAGGCGCAGTTCTTGGTCTTTGCCCAACTGCTCCAACGCGCGCTGCGCCTCGTCGTTTGCCCGGCGCAGTGACGCGATCTCGTTGTCGCGGTTCGTCAGCTGCGACTCTAACGACTGCACCGATGTTGAAATCTCTCGATCGCGGGCAAGCCGGACTTGTTCGATTAGGTCGATCTCATGGCGCGCAAGGTCCAACGCCTCTTCCTTCGCGCGGCGTAAGTTGAGAATTTCCTGGTCGCGCTTCTCAAGTTGCGCACAAAGTTCGTTCCACGCTTCTTCCTTGCCGCTGTGGCTTTTGGCCATCGCGATGAGTTCGCTGCGCAGCGTGGAGATCATTTCCTCCGTGAGGCGCCGGTCCTCGTCAATGCGCGCCTTCTCTTCTGCGCGCACTTCCATGCGGACTTCGTGTTTCCACGAGTCCATTTTGCTTTCGAATTGGACGCGTTCGGTCTCCCATCCTTCGCCGCGCTTTTGCCATTGCCCTAGCTGGGTTTCGAGCTCGGTAAGGCGTGTTTCAAAATGCTTACGGCGACTGGTTTCATCTTGGAGTTGTCCCTTCAGTGCGGTGTTCGCGTCCTGTAGGCCCCGGATCGTCGACAACGCCCCTCGAATCGCCAGCCGAGCGGCGTCGAGGTTGTTGATCTCCCGAAGTGCTTGTTCGTCCCAGGGCTCCATCGCCTTCAAATATACCCCCCCCGTATTACGAAATTATGGCTCTAACCACACCCCTAGACGTGCTCACGGCGAAGAGTTACAATGGATTCAATGACCTCCGAGACCAAGCAGCCTCAAAAATTGGAAGTGACGTCCGTCGCCGACGGTGTGGTCCGAGTGAAGGTTCCTCAGGGGAAGGGCTTTTTTAAGATTGTCGTGGAAAAGCGCCACGGCGAATCCAACTCCTTATACCTCGAGATCAACGGCGCACGAAAATTTGAGATCGGCAACGATTGCGACACGTGCCACTTTTGGTTCAAGATGCTCCAGGAGCCCCGCCTGCCGGCCTCGCGCAAAATTGCCAACCTTCCGAAGACGATCCAGCTTCCCCGTCCTGTGGACGAGGCTCTGGTCATGGAGCTTGCGCCCATGCTGGAGCTGATGGAGAAGGGTGAATATCTGGTCTTCGAGACGTCGGTCGACCTGGCGGGACCCTACGATTCAGAAGACGAAGGATCATATTTTTCCCAAAGCGAATTCATGGAGCTATGGGATATCGAGGATCCCAAGGAAGAAGGCGTTCTGTCAGGGTGGGAGCACTATGAATGCTCACGTCCTCGGGCTTTCCGCCATCCTGAAGCCGGAATCATCGAGAAGCAATTCGACTTCGTAATCCCGCTGGTGCCCCGAGCAGCTCTCAAAGAGGAATACGTCAAGCTTTACCAACAAATGATCCAGAACGGTGACCGCCCGCGCGTCCTGATGCTCGGAATGTACCAGCGCGGGATCCCCGAAGCCGTGAAGAAGGGCACCAACAAGACACTGCATTCGTTTATGGCGGGATTCATGCTTGACGGCCACCACAAGGTCGCCGCCTACCGCCGAGCGGGCGTTCCCGCTAAGTTCCTAGTAATCCTCTCACCCAAGGCCAGCAAGTATCACCTGTTGAAGGAAGAAGGGGCCAAATCTCAGGCCCAAGCTCGCTTCGAGGCGCGTTTGGCCTCCTTGAAACCGAGCTGAGAAGAAGCCTTGAACTTGCCCCTTTCCGGGGGTATGCTTCATTAAGCCTTTGAGCCGGTGAGTCCTGAGGCTGGATTCTATGAGCCGATCAAGATGTGCGATATTGGTGCTGATCGCGACAAGCGCCGGCGTGATGATTTCCGCCGCCCAGGCACAACTCCCCTCCGATGATCCCGCCGTTAAGATTAATTTCAGTAGTCCGTTAGTCATGAAATTGGATGGAAACCGTCGGATTTTAGAACGGAAAATTCTCGACCATGTTACGGGTAGGAATGAATCGTCTTTTAGCGCGCTGCGAGCCGGGCTGATGGCTCTCAAAAAAGAGCAGGCGGCAGCTCAACAACAGGCCGCCAATATCCATTCGACGGAGGAAGAGCTCCGCACTTTTGCGAACCTTTTGGCCAAGGATGAACAGCTACTTTCAGGTGCCCAATCATTGGCTCCGGGGAGTGAACGTCTTAGCCCTGAAATCAAATCCCGTTTGACTAAAGGCGCGCCGGAGAAGGCCGATTTTCCCACGGTGTTCGAGATGCTTCAATCTCTCCAACATTCTGATCAAATCGTCAAACAGACGAAAGGCATCGCGGCCAAACTCGAAGAGGGTACGAGCGGCGACTCGGTTGCGATCAACCCTATTCATGCATCTTCTTCAGCGGCGGGTGCATTTGCAGGCGGAGGCGCCGGAGGAGGAGGCGGTGACGCGTCCAGTGCGGGAGGTAATTCCGAGGGTCCGGGCGGAGGCGGCGCGGATCGCCATCCTAAAGTGAACATGCCTGGTGGATTTGGAGAAAGCGCCGCATCTGGCGGCGGCGGAGGAAGCGGTGGTGGCGGCGGGGGCAGCGCGGGTGGTAGTGGAGGGGATCATCGTAGCGCCTCAGGTTTTGAGTCTGGCGGCAGAGTGGCGAATGAACGCGGTACGCCCACGGCGAGTTCTGCGATATCGCCCGCTTCGACGCCGGGAGCAATGCCGGCTCCTTTTATTTCACAGAAAGTCGCTTCGGACCGACGTTCCGCACAAGTGGCGGCGGGATCTCCGCCGGTTGGCGGTCACACTCCGGAGCCAGCGACTAAACCTTCCACGACCGCCAACGTCAAAGACGGATCAAACGTTGAAGACATTCGCCCAATGTCTCCCAGTAAGGGCCCAAGCGGGGCAGGCGATTCAAGTTTTCCGGTTCTTTCCCCCAAAAATCGGATGGCGCCGGCGATCTCCCCAGCTGCACAGGCGTCTTCTAGCAATTCTCCTGAACGGACGGACGTCGAGTCAGCACCCGTGCCACGCTTCGAGCCGCGATCTGGGGAACAGACGTCGGGAGCGATGGCGGTTCGACCCGAAGAGGATTTAAATTTCACCTATCAATCGCCGGCGCGTCATGCGTATTTTGTTCCGCATCAAAATTTGGAAAAGGGAAATGATCGAGGGTTTGTGATCGAACTTCTCCTCGGATGCTGCGCGGCATGCGCCGTTATTTATTTAACCACCTACTCCGACCTTCTTTATTTATTGGGAATCGGGAGAAGGCGCGGAAAAGACGGTCACGACACAACGATTGAATAAGATAAAATCGGCAGCACGAATCCAGCAAAAAATCAATGATTTCCCGGTGCCCCAGCTGTGGATCGCAGGTTAATGGTGATGACGCAAGTTGCCAAGACTGTGGCTGGGATTTTTCCTCTAAAAATCAATCGATTCCAGAGATGAGTCTTTCACTTGCCGAGTCTCAATTAAGTTCTCCCGCGGAACTCCCGCCCTCGTCTGTATCGGAAGATTCACCAAAGCTCGTAATCGCGCCAATCATTGATGATTCCGGCGTCGTCTTTAAAATTTCCCCCGCACCGCCAGCGCCGGTGAGTGACCAGCTCGGACCAGGCGCGGAGAAACCTCCCGTCGAAGCCGCGGTAACGTCGAAGCACTTTGCGCCCGAACCGGTCGTTCCTCCGGATCAAAGACGCGGCAAGCCAACCGTGAGCGCTGCTATTATCGGTGCGATATTAAGCATTGCCGGCATTGCCGCGATAGCGCTATTCACTCATAACGAAACACCGTCGCTTCCGTTGTCCGTGGTTACGGCAGACGCCACAGCGGAAGCACTGGATCGGCCAACAGAGAAAGCTCGCCCAACCGCAAATTTCGGTACGCCGATGCACGTTGTTGTTGCCAGAATCAACCCGAGTTCCGCACAGTCGAAGACGGCCGCACCCACGGCTCAATCGACTCAGGATTCCAAAACCAGCGTAAAATTGAAGCACTCAGCCTCGAAGCACTTGTGGCGATTTGAAGGGACGATTTTCGATCTGCGGACGAATCGAGGAATTTACGGCGTTCGCGTCGAATTCATCGGCTCAAGCGGCCAGTCCGTCGGCTTCGTCGATTCGGGAAGCAACGGCCGCTATCGATTCTCGCTCCCAGCGCTTGCGCCTGGGGCAGGATATCGCGTACGCCTTTCCCACCCTGACTATCGACGCCGTTGGATCGATCAGGGGGATGCGACAAGCGCGCTGCGAGAGGCGTCGATAGAGGATCGCAAAAAACTGTATCAAGCTGCTTCCCGCGCTTCCCGCTGGATCGGCGACACGAACAAGACCGTGAAACGAGATGTCGCGATGATCCCGAACACGACAGACTAGCGGCGGGCCGAATCCTCGGCGCACGCATTCTCGACGTCGTGTATTTCTTTCGGCACACGCGTGAGGTTTAACGGAGATCCATGAGCCCGGATCACGATGTCGTCCTCGATGCGCACCCCGCCGAAATCGAGAAAGGTTTCCGCTTTGGCAAAATTCACGGATTGGCGGTGTTTTTCGCGCAACGCCGGGTCATTTAGGAGCGCGGCAATAAAATATATACCGGGCTCCATGGTGATGACGAATCCTGCTTCAAGCTTGGCGATAAATCGAACGGGAATATTCGTTGGATTCGCCACTCGCCGAAGCCTGCCGCCGGTCGTGTCGTGAACGTCCAATCCGAGCATGTGCGTTAATCCGTGCGGGTAAAACAGCCTCACTGCGCCATTTTCAACCAAACCGTCCACGTCTCCACGCAACAGACCGAGAGATTTGAGTCCTTCGGCAATCATTCTCATCGATTGGACGTGCAGCGTCGCCGAAACTACGCCGACACTAGAGGATTGTATGCAGGTCTTCTGTGTCTCAAGGACTATCGAGTATACGTCCCGCTGACGGCGGGTGAATTTTCCGTTCACCGGGAAGGTTCTCGTGATGTCGGCGGCATAGCCGCGATCTTCGGCGCCAGCATCGATCAACAGTAGGTCACCCGCGCGCAGGCGAGAGTCGTTACGTCGATAATGAAGCGTGGCCCCGTTCACTCCCGTCGCAACGATCGACGGATAGGCGAGATGGCGTAGGCCGCGTGAGAGGCACTCGACCTCAAATACAGCTTGGAGCTGATATTCCCTCATCCCTGGGCGCGCTGCTTGCATCACCGCTCGGTGCCCGTGAGCGCTGATTCGGTTGGCGTTTTTCATCAATGCCAACTCCTCGACGACTTTACACGCGCGCAACTCATCCAGCGCTTCGCGCAATTTTGCCTTTGAGACGACTCGCCGTCGAGCGAGCTGACGTTCGATGGTGTCGGAATAGTCGACGCGATCGACGCCATAGAGCTTGCGCGCCTGAGCGGGAGACGGAACTTCACCTTCCCATACGCGATGGTGGTTGTCGATGCGCGGCAGCAAAAGGGTTTCCGTCCCGCGTTTCGGATCCAGCAGTAGATGGCAGCCCGGTTCTTCGACGCCCGTCAAATAAAGAAAATCTGAATTTTGCCGGAAAACATAGTCGACATCAAAATTGCGAGGAGTGGGCTTGCCCCCCTCGACATGGATTAAGGCGCCTTCGGGGAATTTGCGAGACAACGCGGAGCGTAGTCGCCGATAATGCTGCATGCGGCGATTATATCATGCCCCGTTAGCCCGCTGGTTGCGCATATTTGACGGCGCGTGCTACAATGTACATGAAAGTCGCCGTCCCTCATCCTAGTCCGGCAACTCGAGGCGGCTTTCAAACTTTGTGACGTTGGGCAAAAACTCGGCGAGGCGCGCGCCTCGCATGTTTTGGTGATGATCCAATAAAATAAAATGCCGCAATCCACGGAAGGAAAGGAAGACATGAGCTTACCACGCCGCCAAGATATTCGCAACATCGCCATCATCGCACACGTTGACCACGGCAAAACCACCCTCGTCGACGCCCTCCTTAAGTCCACCGGAGCTTTTAACGTGAAGTCCGATCAACCCCAAGAAGCGGTTCTCGACAGCAACGAACTGGAACGCGAGCGCGGCATCACAATCTTGGCCAAGAACACCTCCGTGCGCTACGGTTCAACGACGATCAATATCGTGGACACCCCCGGCCACGCCGATTTCGGGTCAGAAGTCGAGCGCATTCTCAAGATGGTGGACGGCGCATTGCTCGTTGTCGACGCCGTTGAGGGGCCGATGCCGCAGACGCGTTTCGTCCTGCGCAAGGCCCTCGCCCTCGGACTCCATCCAATCGTCGTAATCAACAAGATGGATCGTCCGCATATCCGTCCCCAAGAGTCGTTGAACAAGGTGTTCGACCTCTTCATTGATCTCGGCGCAACCGAGCCCCAAATGGATTTCGCAACGGTCTACGCGGCCGGGAAGGCCGGGTGGGCCAGCTACGATACGAGCAAGGTCGGAACGGATATGACCCCGCTCTTCGACACGATACTGAAGTCGGTTCCCGGCCCAATGGTCGATCCCACCAAGCCATTACAAATGTTGATCACGATGCTCGACTACAGCAATTATCTGGGAAAGATCGGAATCGGCAGAATCCAGAATGGCCGGATCGCGAAAAACGAGGTTTCGGCCCTGATCAAGGCCGATAGTGGCAAAGTCATACCCGGGAAAATCACCATGCTTCAGATGTATTTCGGTCTTGCGCGTCGCGATGTCGACGAAGCTCAAGCAGGCGATATCGTGGCCATGGCCGGCCTGGAAACAATCAACGTCGGCGACACTGTCTCGTCCGTCGAGAATCCAATCGCACTTCCTCCTCTTGAAATCGACGAGCCGACCTTGTCGATGGAATTCATGGTTAATAATTCCCCCCTGTCGGGTCGTGAGGGAAAATTCGTCACATCCCGCCATATCCGCGAACGCTTGCTCAAAGAACAGCAAATCAACGTGGGACTAAAAATCGAGCAGATGCCCGGTGAAGGCCATTTCAAAGTGTCCGGCCGTGGTGAGCTGCATCTCTCGATATTGATCGAGACGATGCGGCGCGAGGGTTTCGAGGTCGCGGTGTCGCGGCCCGAGGTCATTTTTAGGGAAATTGCCGGTGTAAACAGTGAGCCGATGGAAAACCTCGTCGTCGACGCTCCCGCCGATTACCAAGGAGCGGTGATCGAAGCGCTCGGGCGTCGAGTGGCTCAGTTGACTAACATGGCTCCCGAAGGAACCTCTCGTATTCGTTTGGAGTATGTGATCTCGTCGCGCGGATTGATGGGTTTCAAGTCAGAACTTATGACGCTGACGAAGGGCACCGGCATGATGCACCACAGCTTCAACGGGTACGGCCCTAAGGGTTCCGATCCCGCTGAGCGAGCCAACGGCGTGCTTATCTGCAAGGAACACGGCACGACCACGGGATTTGCGCTGAGCAACCTCCAGGAACGATCCGAGTTTTTCGTCGGTCCAGGGACCGAGGTATACGAGGGAATGATCGTCGGCACGAACTCTCGGAAGGCGGACATGGTGATCAACGCCTGCAAGGCCAAGGCGCTGACAAATATGCGTTCGAAGGCCTCAGATGAGGCGATTCAGCTCGAACCGCCGAAAATATTGAGCTTAGAGCAGGCCCTCGAATTCATCGACTCAGACGAGCTCGTGGAAGTGACGCCAGAAAGCATTCGGCTACGCAAGAAAGTTTTAAATGCGTCGTTGCGTAAGCGCTCCGAAGAAAAGGGCTGACGCCCTTACTTCAGTAGATCCATCCCGGAGCGCCAAAGCGCTCGCGCGGCACGGCCCGAGGCCGTGGAGGATCGTCATTGACAGGCCGTTGTTGCGGCAGATCCGGCATGTCCTCGTGTTCGGGCGAGGCTTCCATGTAAGGACGCCGTTGCTTGCCTCGGACCGACGCCGGAACGGCTCCGAAACGATAGCCTAGACTGACGCGGTGGCCGTTGCCCAAGAGATCACCCAGATCGTAGGCGTAGTCGATGAGGAAACGCCCTTTCCAACGGAATCCGAATCCCATCGTGAGGCCCCCTTGGTCGTCACGATGAAACTGATACCCGATGCGCAACCCGAAGGTTTTGACCCAGAAATATTCGAGGCCCGCATTCAAGTGCCACAGTCGTTCTTCAAAAACATAGTCTCCATCAATCGCAGTGATCAGCGTGTGGACGGCCGGGACTCCGCCTTGCCAGGCGACTCCTCCGCGCACGCTCATTGGAAGTGGATCGGCGGCGTCGACGTAACGCAACTTTCCGCCGAGATTTAAGCCGGAAAAGCCGACAGTCCAGCCCGTTTCCGGCACACTGAGGAGATATCCGACATCGGCAGCATATGTAGTGGCGTGATAAGTCTCGGCCAATGTGGAGCGTATGTATTTCCCGCTGACGCCGAGAAAATGATCGATGCCGTAAGATGTACCTTGTAAATCAAACGGAGTTACTCCGACGCGTTCCGCATATCCGGCACTGAAAACCATATCGGATCCCGCAAAAAGATTTTGTGAACCCGCTAATGAGCCGTCCGACCGGAGCGTATTGACTTCGATTGTTCCGCTCTGCGAGAGAAGGATGCTGGAGCCCAAACTGGTGTATCCGTTGCCGGAAAGGCCGGTGAATGACGTTGGGCCAGCATAGGATAAATTCTGGAAAGTGGTCGCGCCGGCGGACGGCACGTAACTCACATCAAACTCATGGGCCATTAGTCGAGCGAGGCCTGCGGGATTGTACTGCAGAGCACTGGCGTCGGTCGCCACCGCCGTAAAAGCGCCGCCCATTCCCAGCGCGCGGGCGCCCATCGGAACCTGCAAAATAGGCAAGGCGGTGACTCCCGAATCGGCGACGTATGCCCAGACTGGGGGGTGTGCGATGAGCGATATGACGGCAATACAGACGATTCTCATTTAATCACGACAATTTTCTGGGTGTTTTCCAGGTCAGGTCCTTGGGCACGAACGATATACACCCCGCTCGCGACCACGCTTCCCGCCGCATTGCGCCCGTCCCAATCAATCGAACCTTTGCCGGCGGGCGATTCACCGTCGAACAGTGTCTTCACAAAGCGACCCGTCGCGGTGTATAACTTTATCGTGAGATGCCCGGGTCGGATGATCGAATATTTGACGGTGGCATTTTGACCGGAGGTCGGATTGAAGAGGTTGTTATAGGCGGTCAACTCGGTGACGGAAGCCGTCAAATTCAGAGGGTTCGAAAGACCCATTGATGAGACCGTCGCGCTCGAACCTTGAAGGACGTTGAACCCAAAGACCTCCAAGTAGACGGTTCCATATGCGGGAAACCGAGCGGCAAATCCCGGCGATAAGCGCACTGTTCCGCTGATTAGACCGCCGGCACTGACCGAGCTTAAGGCGGTAAGCCAGTCGCCAGCGATGGTCGGATAATTTGTCACCGTGTTGGGAATCGGCCTGAACGCCTGGTCCCTGAGCTGGGCATAAGCAAAGCGCCAATCCTGGGTACGAACGAAGGTTGAGGTGTACACCGTAAATCCGATGATGTCGTTATCGAAACTGGCGCTGACGAGAGATCCGCTCAGGGCAGCGCTTCGGGGATAAGCTACGCTCAATCGGTAGGGAACCCCGGAATTCACGGCGCTGTTCGAGCCGCCGCCGGCATCCCCGCCCACGACTTGCAAGTACAACAGACCTCCCGCGGGATTGTTGTAGCTGAGGGAAACTTGCGAGGCGGAAGTCGTGCAATCATCGGGATTACACACTCCGTCAAAGGTGGTGGCAAATCCATCATACGGTGGCGCGGCCCAGGCAAGGAGATGCCGTGCTGAGTTGAAAAGTTTGAGTTGATAGGCTTTGTACTGATAGGACCCGTTCATCGGGAGGGAGAGCAGTGCCGTGACCAACCCTGGCCCGGAACCGAACGAATAGAAATCTTGATCGGCAGTCGGGTATATCGTTGCGCTCACGACGGCGATCGTACTGACGTCTGTCGCGGTCTCAAATCCATCGTTTGATTCATAGGCATCGCCACCAACGGCGAATAATCCATGAGAAGAGAAGGCGGAATTGATCGCCGCCGCCGTCGCGGCGGCGGTTCCGGCGCCGCCGCAGGCGGAGACCAGTCCCCGGCTATTGACCAGCTGCATCGATTCATAAAGCTCCGCGAAGCTCTCCGGAAAAAATAACAGTGACTGGAAAACGAGGCCGTCTGCGCAGGAACGACCGGCGCTCGATCCCAAAGCGACGATGCGATCACGGCGAATGTCCCAGAGCGCCTGCGAGACGAACATGCTGTCGTCGTGAATCTCGCCTGTCCAGCCTGTCGGCAACACGTGGCAATAGGAGGGATGTCCGACGCAGTCGAGTTCGCGTAAAGGCCCGGATCCTCCCTGGGAGGTCACGACATAAGTGCCGATCGCGGAAATATTCAACGAACTGGCCGAAAAGTAGTCGGCGAAAGCTTCCGACATTGTGCCGCCCTGGCCATAGTTCTGTATCGACCAAATTTTCTCAATCACGTAATGCACGTACTCATGGCGAGGAACGGTGGCGTCGTCGGTGAAGGCATCGGACGGTGTGAGACTATTTACGTCACCGAAAGAGAGGGTATCGTAGTCCGGATCATAGAAAGCGTTGACGAGATCGGGACCGACATGCGCCATCGCGACAACGGGGCGAACGATTGTAGCCGCACTGGATTTATTGACGTCGGAGAGGAAGTAATTGTGCATCTGGTTCAGGTGGTAAAAAAGATCCATCTCTCCACGTAAATTCAACGGTTGGTCGGTGGGCACCCAGGTATGGCTCGACGTAGGCGCGCCGTCAACGTTTGGGCTTGCCATCGTCATGTAGCTGGAAGCGGCAACGTCATAACCAGTGTTGGTCCCTGCTTCGTTGCTGCGCAAGGCGATGTGCATGATCGATCCATGAACGGACGCACCGTGAAACGTCCCACGATTGCCGATATAACTGGCGATCGGATTGTCGAGCGAGTCATAAATGAAAACCTGGTCGTTGTCGGTGGTGTCGCCAGCGCCCTCGAGGCCCCCGCCGCTAAATCCCCCCACGGAGAAATTCTGGAAGATCGGTAGAAACTCAACGGCCGTAGGCGCCAACGCGCTCAGATTTATAGTTGACACGGCCACCGATGAGTTCGAATACGGATGTGGCGAGGAGGCGGCCGTGGCAACCGTGCTCCAAACGCCGTCGCCGTTATCGAAATGTGCGTTGGGTCCGCGAAACTCGCTGACGCTCACCCAGGGCCCTTGAAGCGACATGGTGACTTTTCCGGCCACGGGCGAGCAGAAGAATCCCCCGCCGTAGGGCGGTTCGTTTTGAGTCAGCACCCGCGTCGGAGGCTGACCAACATAAACGTATTGATCGTTGAACGCCCGAATGACGGGCGCCGAAGTCGCATCGATATCGTACACCGCGCCTCGGACGACTCCAGAACTGAGGCATGGACCCAAATAACGAGCAGCCGAATATCGCAGTAGGATCTTTCCCGTCAGCGCGTCGACGAAATATTTCCAGGATCCACCAACGCCGTCGATGCGCAGCTTCCATGCCAAATAATCGTGTCCGTCGCTTTCCAGCGGTAGGACGACCAGGGTGGGCGCTGAGCGCGCGACTGCGCGACCATGCGCGTCGGCGATCGCCGCCCGAACGGCGGCATCCCAGGTAATGGACGGCCTGTCGGGAAGGCGGATGTCCGGCTCAAACGAAGAGTGGACGGCCAAAACGGCATTCTGTCCGTCCATGTGCACCTTGACGGCCGCCGCTTCAACGGGAATACCGCGGTAAGTTTGCCGAAAGAGAAGATGCTGCTGGCCGAGGGAAGGGATCGAGCGCTCCAAACGCAGGGATGACGCGTCGATCCCGAGCATGTCATGATTCGTCGTGAGAAAGTTGCGGGCTGCGTCTTCTGGGCGGCCCGGACGTGGGCGCTCGCGACCGCCGACAAGTCCGGCAGGCAGGCCCGTGCGAGGGTTGGACCGCAGCAACCAATTTCCGCCGGTCGCGGAGTTGAACGAGTCGAACGCGCCCAATCGCTCTCGCGTCGGGGCTTGCCGCCGGCCCAATGACGGCCGATCAAGGCCGAATCGACGCGCGTCTTGTCGTGCTTCGTTCGTTGGGCGCACGGCGCGCGCCGGCGACGCGAAAAGGCCGAGCGTGATCATGTAGAAGAGAATTTTCACGACTTGCTCCCGGACGACATTCCACGCAGCCGCTCAACGAGGCCAACTGCGGCCGTCGCGCGGACGCGGCCGTCGGTATCGGTGCGCATGATTTTCAAAAGTAATGACTGCGCCTCGGCATGATCCGAGCTTGTCAGCGCGGCAACGGCAAGGAGCTTGAGTTCGGGATCGCGTAGTCCGAGGGTGAGTTCGAGCAAAGCTAAATCGATCTTCTCTTTGCGGCGAGCCAAGGCCGCGCATATGACGAGAGTAATTTCAGGGGCCGGAGATTGATCGAGCATCTTTTTCAGCGCGAGCGTCGAACCCGGTTCATCGCGCAAGGCCAAGGCGCGCGCGCTCGCCAAACGCACGCGTCCGCTTTTGTCTGCAAGTCCTGCGACGAGCAAGCCCATCGAGGCTGGATCGGAAAACGAGCCCATGGCCAGGGCCGCTTCGGCCCTCACATTGGCCGAGGTATCGGAGGAAAACGCCTTTTTGAGCGCCTCTAATCCGTCATGGCCGATGAGCCCCAGAGATCGCGCAGCCGATGTGCGCACCGCCTCGTCGGAATCGTTCATCGCTTCCGCAAATTGTCGCGCGCCACCGAGTCCAAGACGAGCCAGCGCGACCGCCGCTGAATCGCGGACTTCCCCTGACGCATCGGAAAGGCAAGATTTCAACGCCTCGACGGTGGCGTCGCTGCGGACTTCACCAAGGCGCAAAACGGCCCGCGAGCGCGCGGCGTCACTGGCCATGCGGCGCAGCTCTTCTGCCGGAGACGAGGCCGAAGAATCGGACCCTTTAGTCTCAGCGATCAGTCTGGGCAGTCCCTCCTGATCACCCAGTTTGATGAGGCTCACTGCGGCAGCGATACGAACGTCCGCTTTCTCATCTAGAGCTGATTTTCTGAGTATAGGCAGCGCGGCTCGGTTCGCGAGACGACCCCACGCGGCGGCGACAAGAGTGCGAACCTCGGGATCCGAATCCGTCGCGCGTGATGCGAGCATGGCGATCGCCTCCCGGCCAATAGCCGCCGAAGTCGCCGCAGGCGACAAGGGAGGCGCAGGCTTGGCCGCGACACTCCCCGCGGGAGCCAATACGATGAGCGCCAGCAGGAGAAACATTCCTTGGAATGGTATCAGCGGCGCATTACGGGATTGTTTCACCCTTCTCCGCTCTTAAAAAGTGGTGGGCCCGCCAGGAATCGAACCCGGATCCCTTGGTTCGAAGCCAAGTGCTCTATCCGTTGAACTACAGGCCCAGTAAATTAATTCTACCAAACTCAAGGTGCCGATCTTCATCCATATCGACTCCCCCCTCGGTCGACTGCCTCCGTCTTCCGATCGACATGGATTTTGGTATCATTTATTGCGAAGTTCCAGGGAGGCACTCGACATGGGCGGTCATTCACATTGGGCCAACATCAAGCACAAAAAAGGCGCGGCCGACGCCAAGCGGGGTAAGGCCTGGACTAAATGTTCGCGCGAGATCTCGATCGCGGCGAAATTGGGCGCTAGCGGCGATCCGGCGTCCAACCCGCGCTTGAGAAAGGCAATGGACGATGCCAAAGCCGTGCAAATGCCCGCGGACACGATCGCGCGAGCGATCAAACGTGGAACCGGCGAACTGGAAGGCGCGGCGTTCGAGGAGTTGGTGTACGAGGGCTACGCCGCCGGCGGAGTGGCCCTTTTGATTGAATGCACGTCGGACAACCGCAACCGCACCCGCGGCGAAGTTTATACGATCATGTCGAAGAACGGCGGCACCATGGGTGCGCCGAATTCCGTCGCCTGGATGTTCAAGCCGCGCGGAATCATTGTCGTTAAGAAATCAGCCGGTTATACCGAGGACGACGTGATGGGAGCGGCGCTCGACCTCGGCGCCGAGGATTTCAACGCCGAAGGAGACATGTATGAAATCTCCACTCAGCCCAATGATTTGCCGAAAATCAAGGACGGCCTATCCGCCAAGAAATTCACGATTGAATCGGCGGAAACCGCGATGATCCCGGACAATCTGGTGGCCGTCGCCGAGGCGGACGCCCCTAAGGTATTGAAGTTAATCGACCTTCTCGAAGCGCTCGATGACGTGAAGAACGTTTACGGCAATTACGACATAGCCGATTCGGTTCTGGAGAAGCTCGCCGCTTAACATGGGCCGCGTTCTCGGCGTAGACCCGGGGATGCACGAAACCGGATGGGCCGTGCTCGATGGAGCGTCTTTCTCGGCGAAGCTCATCGCGTCCGGCGTGATTCGTACCGCGCCAGGAATTCCCCTTCCGCTGCGCTTGAAATCTATTCATGCCGAACTCGTCGCGGTCATCGCGACGCATGCACCCGATTCTTGCGCGATGGAGGAAATGTTTTTCACGACAATCGCGACGACTGTCCGCGCCACGCTTCAGGCTCGCGGCGTCGCATTGCTTGCGATCGCCCAAGCAGGCCACCCCGTTCACGAGTATAATCCTAAAACAGTGAAACTCACTTTGACCGGCTCGGGGCGCGCGGAAAAAGCCCAGATGCAAACGGTGGTTCAGAAGGCTTTGGGCCTCTTGGAAAAATTGCGCCCCGACGACGTAGCCGATGCCGCGGCGATAGCTCTTTGCCATCTTCGCACCGGACGGATGAACGGTTTGCGCGTGCTGGATTCATGGGGAGGCTCACGATGATCGCATCCTTGCGCGGAACCATCCAATCAAAAACCCTGGAAAACATCGTTCTCGAAATCGCTGGCGTGGGCCATGAAGTCCATGTGACCGCGTCGACAGCCTCGCGCCTTCCATCCGCTGGCGCCGAGGTGTTTTTACTCGTCGTTGCCTCCTACGCGATGTATGGCGGCGGCGAAACCTTGTACGGCTTTCTCAATGCCACAGAAAAAGCGATGTTTTGCGCCTTTAGGGACGAAATCCCCGGCACCGGCGCCAAAAAAGCACTTGAGTATTTGGACAAAGCGAGCAAGTCGTTGCCCGATTTTCGGCGCGCGGTCATCGATCGCGATGAAAAGTTGCTATGTGGCGTTTTTGGCTTTTCCAAGAAAACGGCCGTGAAAATCGTCGACGCGATGAAAGGCAAGCTCGAGGATTTGCGCGTGCCTGGTTTGCCTCACATCGAAAAGGCCGATGCCGCGGTTCCGACAACTGGCTCATGGGCCCAGGCGCTGAATGCACTCGAATCCCTGGGTTATAAGCAGGGCGAAGTGCGCGCCGCATTGACGTCCTTGGTCACCGAACTGCGGGGCCAGGACTTCCCGGTCGAACAACTCGTTCGGCAGGCTTTAAAGAGGCTTTGATATGCCCGACTCACGAGAAATGGACTCCGTCTTGCATCCCGGTTCTGCCCCGGCCGAAGAATCGGTCGACCGCGCGCTGCGCCCGAAAACTTTGGAAGAGTTTGTCGGCCAAGAGTCCCTCAAGTCGAATCTGCGAGTCTTTATTCAGGCCGCGAAAGAACGTGGCGAGCCGCTCGACCACTGCCTCTTTTACGCCCCCCCCGGGCTGGGAAAGACGACGTTGGCCAATATTTTGGCGCGCGAGATGGGCGTGAACATGCGAACGGCGTCAGGCCCGATTCTGGAACGCGTCGGTGATTTGGCCGCGCTGTTAACGGATATTTCCGAAGGCGATGTTTTTTTTATCGATGAGATTCATCGCCTGAATCCCATCGTCGAAGAAGCGTTGTACCCGGTGATGGAGGACTACACTTTTTTCATTTCGACTGGCAAAGGCCCGGCGTCTTCGACGCTCAAGTTGGCTGTGCCGCGCTTCACCCTCGTCGGCGCAACGACCCGCTCCGGGTTGTTGACGGGGCCGCTGCGCGATCGGTTCGGTATTGTCGCGCAACTCGGCTTCTACGGCCCCGAGGAGCTCCGTCGTATCATCATTCGTTCCTCCGGCCTGCTCGGCGTCCCCATCGATGTTGCCGGCGCGGACGAGATCGCACGTCGTTGCCGCGGAACTCCGCGAATCGCCAATCGCCTCCTGCGCCGCGTGCGCGACTTTGCTCAAGTCGGCGGCGGCGGACGCATCACGCTAGACGTCGCGACGCATGCGTTGGGCCAACTGGAAGTCGACGGCGCCGGGCTTGATCCGATGGACCGACGCCTGTTGCGCGCCATCATCGAAAAATTCGACGGTGGCCCTGTCGGGGCGGATAATTTGGCGATCGCGGTCAGTGAAGAGATTGACAATGTCTCTGACGTGATCGAGCCGTATCTGATACAAGCTGGTTTCTTGGCCCGTACTCCACGCGGACGTGTCGCAACTGCGAAAGCATACGAACATCTAGGATTAAAGCCACCGCGACGCACTCTCGATCTCCTGTGAGGCGGCTTTGCCTGGTCCTGTTGGCCGCGCCGATTAATGCTGCGCCCTCCGCGGCGCCAACGATGATCCAAATCGCGATCGTGCGCGGCGCCGAATCCGCGCTCATCGAGCCTTCGGGAAACGTGCTAGTCGTCGAGCCACGCGGACACGCCCAACCATTGGAATGGCGGGGATCGCTGAAACTCTTCGCCCGCGAAGGCGGTCTGCGCCTTTCAAAATTAAGCCTCGCGACGGAAACCCGCTTAGTGCCCGACGGAAGCTCGACAATCAAGGTAGGCCCTGATCAACATCGTGGCGCGTTGATTTTACGTTTGGATCCCGGCCAGACGGTCACCATCGTCGAGGAAGTCGGGATGGAGGAATATCTTGAAGGTGTGCTCCCGTTCGAGATGGATCCGGATTGGCCGCTGGATGCGCTAAAGGCCCAAGCGGTCGTGGCGAGAACCTTCGCCTACGTCAATCTCGGAAAATATCGCAAGGACGGATACGACCTGACCGCCGACACGCGATCCCAAATGTATCGCGGCATGACGGCGGTCAACGATACCGTCCGTCGCGCCGTCCGAGAAACTCGCGGCGAAGTCCTGGGGTGGAAGGGCGAAATACTTCGGGTTTTTTACCACTCCTGCTGTGGAGGACGGACCGAAAATTTCGCAGAAGCCTGGGGTGGCAACCCCGCCGCGACCCCGCGCCCCCTGCGCGGGGTGAAAGATCCCTGGTGCCAACGATCGCCGCATATGCGTTGGACCGCCTATTTCGCATGGCAAGATTTGATGTCGGCGATCGAGGAACGACAAAACCTGATGGGCCCGCTGCAATCGCTCAAGATCGGACGTCGCGATGTCGCGGGATATGTTCATGATTTTATCGCACGCTCCGGACGGGTGGACACCGTTGTCAAGGCCTCCGACCTTCGTTCAGCGCTGGGCGCCATGGAGCTCAAAAGCGTACGCATCGCTCGCGTCAGCGTGAAGAATAACGGCATCGAATTTAGCGGCTCCGGGTCCGGCCATGGCGTCGGGCTCTGTCAATGGGGAGCCCGCGTTCAGGCGGAGAAAAGGCGCCACTACGAGCAGATATTGGCATTTTATTTTCCCGGTGCCGATCTGTCCGAGGTCACTAATTGATCCCGAACCTTCCGATCGCGGATTTCGATTACTCCTATCCTGAGGAGTTGATCGCCGCACAGCCGGCTGAACCCCGGGATTCCTCTCGAGTCCTCATTCTTGACCGTTCGTCCGGCCGCATTTCGCATCGGATCTTTCGCGATCTCCCCGAGGTGCTCATTCCCGGTGACTGTCTCGTGCTGAATCGCACAAAGGTGATGCCTTGCCGTTTATTGGGAAAAAAAAGCACGGGCGGAAAAGTGGATCTACTGCTCGTGCGCGAATGCGGACCCGCGCAGTGGACGGCGCTTTCCTCGGGACTTAAGACCGGGCAAATCCTGGAATTTGCCGCGGGAGTGACCGGACACGTCGAAGGGCTGACGTCCGAAGGCGAATATCTAATTCGATTTTCCTTGGTTGACGTGCGCGCCTTCCTTGCGGAGAACGGCCTACCCCCTCTCCCGCCCTACATCGCCAAGCGTAGAGTCGCGTCGCGCGATGACGCCGCGCGTTATCAAACGGTCTTCGCGCGAGATGAAGGTTCGATCGCCGCGCCGACTGCGGGATTGCATTTCACCCCTGAACTTCTAAATCGCCTTTTGGCGTTGGGTATTCGTATCGCTTGGGTGACTTTGCACGTCGGCCGCGGTACGTTTAAGCCGATCGTTGGCGAAGACGCAGCTGCGCACACCATGCTTCCGGAACGGTACGAAATCGACTCGAGCTCAGCCCGTCAATTACAATCCACGCGGCAGTCCCGTGGTCGCCTAATTGCGGTCGGAACCACGGTAACCAGGACCCTGGAGACCCTCTCCGCTCAAGCGGACTCTTGGCAACAAATTTCGGGTGAGAGCTCCTTGTATATTCGTCCCGGGCACGATTTTAAGGCCGTCGACGCCTTGTTGACCAATTTTCACCTCCCGCGATCGACCCCACTACTACTGGCCTGCGCCTTTGCGGGACGAGAAACGCTCTTGGCGGCCTATATGGAGGCAGTGGAGAAGCGGTACAGACTTTTTTCTTTCGGGGACGCGATGCTGATTTTATGAAATTAACTTATCGATCCATTCTCACCGTCTTGATCGTCTCGTTGTTAGGCGCGCCGAGAATTCGCGCTGCCGATGATGCCTTTCACTTTTATGAGGAAGAGGCTCAGGTGGTGAGCGCCTCGAGGTGGAAAGAGCCTGCGCGTCTCGCGCCGGTGGCCATAGACGTCGTCACCGCTGAGGATATTCGCGCGTACGGATACACCGATATCTGGGACGCATTGCGCTTTCGGGTCGGCATGGACGTCATTGATGGGCGATCATTGGACGGCAACCGCGCACTGGTTTCGGCGCGCGGCTTTACCACGGAATTCGTCGCTGAACTGCAGGTCCTGATCGACGGCCGCTCGGTCTACTCGCCATTTCTAGGAGGCGTCTATTGGCAGAGCCTTCCCGTACAGATGCAGGACATCGAACGCATCGAGATTGTGCGCGGTCCTAACGCCGTTTTGTACGGCTCCAACGCGGGACTCGGGGTGATCAATATTATCACCCGACAGCCCTCGGCGTCCAAATCGATTGAAGTCGCCGCGACGGGTTCAAGTCGGTCAGGAGTGAGGGGTTCCGCTGCCGCGGATGCTGGCGTATCTGACACGGGCCTTCGGTTGAGTTACACCGGTCGCAATGAAGAGGGCCACCCCGATTCCGATGGAACAAGCAACGGCAACGATTTCTTGAATACCCATAAGATCAATGGCCGCGGCCGTTGGAAGCCATGGGCCGCCACAGAAATCGAATTACTTTCGGGGGGCTCTTGGTTGACCTCTGGCCTCCCAGGACTCATCAACGAAGCCCAGAGCCAACAACGCCAAAATTTCGAGAGCCTCAAGATCACGCACGCTTTGCGCGGAGCTGACGCACTGGAACTGCAGCTGTCTCGCACTGAGAGTCGCATCGAAATTGCGCCAGTGTTCGCCGGCAATGTCACGATCCGAACCTATCAGTACGATGCCGATTTCCTGCACCGATCGACCTGGTTCGATGATCGCCTCAAGTCGGCTTGGGGTTCGAGCTGGCGGGAAATGGGAGCCGATTCGGACCAGTCCTTTTCTCCCGATTCGCGCCAAAGCAATCGTCTTGTCAGAGGCTTTACTCATCATTCGCTGCGCGTCTTCGGGCCACTGACCATCGTTGCCGGAGTTTCAGTCGAACATTCGGGCACGGGTGGGACTCAGGAAGCCTGGCATTCGGCTTTGCTGTTGACTCCCACTGAGGAGCAGACTTTGCGCCTGTCTTACGCCGTTGCACCGACCATTCCTCCTCTATTTGACCAGCATGCGAACTACGCCCTGGCGCCTGGCCAAACATTCGTCGGCAATCGCTCCTACCGCCCGGAAAAACTTTCATCGTGGGAAGCCGGATGGACCTCCCGATTCTGGGACGGCGCCATTAAGCCGAGCATTGCCTTGTACTATATGGAGATCGCCGAGTTGGGGGCCTTGGTTGCTCGTCCTGGCGGCATCTTGACGATCCAAAATTCAGACCATGCCGTTGCGCGCGGCATTGAAGCCTCCACTGAGTTCTCGCTCTCCCCGGCTCGATCGATTTTCGCAAACTACACTTTCGAGAATGTCACGCACCGTACGCCGCCGTCTCCTACGGGATACGATGCATCGCGCGTGACGCCATTGCACAAATTCAATATCGGCGCGCGAACAAATTTGGGCAAAACGCTGCTCGCGTCCTTCGTGATCGGATACAAAGATCAGTATCTGGCCAGCTCGACGAGCCGGGCGCAAACCGCGGCAATTCCGCGCCATTTCCGCTTGGACGCGCGCCTTGGGTGGACACCTCATCCCGCATGGACTTTCTTCATTGCCGGACATGAACTACTGCAACGATCATTCAATGAATATGTCGATGACACCGCGACGCCACGGTCCGTCAATGGCGGCGTTGAGGTGAGGTTCGGCCTCTGAAAATCAAATTCGGGCTTGCATTCCTTTTTCACGCGACAGCACTCCTGACTTGTGGAACAGCCTGCGCTCGCGACGTGCTCGCGGTTCTCTCCTCGGATTCCGATCATTACCGTCAAGCATTCGAGGGATTTAACGAGGAGTGGGGATCTTCCGTTCCATTCGTGCTTTTGGGACAGACTGCGCCCACCCGCCCCGACGTAATTGTCGCGTTCGGCTCCTTGGCCGCGATCCAATCGCGCGACACCGCCCCATTTCTTGTCGCATGCCTTGCTCCCGGTGCAAGGCGCCAGCGCGCCGGCAATGAATTGCAGATCGGCTTGTTGCCCTCTCCGGATAGGCTGCTCCAACGGATGCATAAACTACTTCCGCGCATGCGAGTCTTGAGGGTGATTTGGACTTCCGAATTCCAAGAACCCGATGTCCGAGAGCTCGTCCGGGCGGGTAAATCGCAGGGAATCGCCGTCCAATCCGAGCGGATTGATCCGGTGGGATCGTTGCCGGATAGGCTTCGCGGCATGGAGGATCCAGCGGACGCCGTATGGCTGATGCCCGATCCGATTCTTGTCAATGCCCGGAATTTCGCGGTTCTCCAACAGTACGCAGCCGCCAAAAAGATTCCTTTGCTCGCGCCCGCAGATGGGCTTGTCGAGAAGGGAGCAACAGCCACCTTTTCGACTTCCTTTCGAGATTCGGGGAAATCCGCGGCTTCGGCATTGCGGGAGATGTTGACCGCGGGACGATGGATGGAGGTCGTTCATCCTGAAGCGCTAACCGTCACCGTGAGTGCTGCGGCAGCGCGGGAGCTGGGTTTCCCCCTGACGCCTGAGTCGCAAGCGGACCGAGTCCTACCATGAAGCTGCAGACGAAAATATTGGCTCTCTCGCTTCCCCTGGCCGCGGCGGGGAGCTTATTTGTTTCGGCGATGGGACGGCGCGTGACCCAATCGGTCATGGTCGAGGAACTGGGTCGTCGGATTCGCCCGCAGATCGAAGATAGCGCTTCACGAATTGCCGTGGACCTGCAGATGGCCCGGGAGCAGGGCCTCCTCGCGGGGCTACAGTCGATCCAGGCATTCTCTGGGGCCAATTATGCCGAAGCACTCACGGTCTCAGGAACCGTCGTCGCCCATACGAACGTCCTCGAAAAAGGAAAACAACGGACGGACATGGCCATACGTCAGGCGATGTCTGCTGACGAGACGCTTTATATCAGGAATGCCGATTCGAAAGGCGCGATGTTGCTGGTTTCAAGTCCCGTTTGGCAGCCCGACGACGAATTCCTTCTCTCGCCTCGCGCCAAAAAGCGGATCGGGACGCTGAGACTCGCGATCCCTTTGCGGCCGACGCTTGAATCCTCCCAGCGGGTGGGCGAGCTTCTCGCTGGCCTCTATGTCGGAGTCACGCTGTTGGCGCTGCTATTTTCCTTGCTGTTGTTGAAAATCATCTTAGGTCCGGTCCAGGCGATCGTCGACGCAACGTCTCGCGTGTCGGCGGGAGATTACGGGGTCGTCGTCCCCGTCGTTTCGCGCGACGAACTCGGCTCGATGGCGGAATCGTTCAATCGCATGAGTTCGGTGCTTTCGCGCACCGCTGTATCCCGGGATCGCCTTGAGGAAGCGCTGGCAATCACGCGCGCGGCATTGGAAGCGAGCGCCGACGGCATTCTCGTCGTCGACAAAGATCTCCGCGTCGTGACGTACAACCAGCCGTTCGTTGAAATGTGGGGGCTGACGGACGAACTGATGCGTTCTCGTGACGTGCGTCGGATGGCGGAATTCTCGAAAAATCAATTGGAGGATCCCGAATCCTTCATGCGCTTAGTCACACTCGAGGTCTCCTCTTCCGCCGACCTCGACCGCCGAGACATGCTGCGCCTGAAAGACGGGCGACTTTTCGACCGCGTCTCAAAACCCTTCCGGATCTCCGGACAGCTCGTGGGACGCACCGTCACCACACGAGATCTGACCTTGCACCTGGAAGGCGTCCGGGCGCTGGCCTCCGCGCGCGACGAAGCTCTGGAAACGACACGCATTAAATCCCAATTCCTCGCCACGATCAGTCATGAATTGCGCACCCCGCTCAACTCCGTCATCGCCAGCGCGGAGCTCCTTAAAAAAGGCCGCTTAGACACGGAGCAGGCGGAATACGCGGAAACTCTCACCCGCGCGGCCCGGGCCTTGCTTGATCTATTGAACGGCGTCCTCGATTTCTCGAAAATTGAAGCGGGACGAATGACGATCGAACACGCCCACCTCACGCCCGCCGAAATCCTTCAAGACGCCGCTTCTCTGCTGCGGCCACGCGCGGTCGAAAAAGGTCTGCGACTCGATATCGATACCGGCAGTTGCGGCGATTGGCCGTTGTTCGGCGATCCCACCCGACTGCGCCAGGTCTTGCTGAACTTGATCTCCAACGCCATCAAATTCACCGAACGCGGCGATGTCCAAGTCCGAGTCCACCCGCTTTCACGCAAGGTGATGGATCGACCACTCGACGCTATGGCGGGACGGGCCTGGGACTGACGATCAGCAAAAGTCTCGTCGAATTGATGGGCGGATCGATCCATTTTACGAGCGAAGCCGGCAAAGGAGCTCTATTTTCATTCCGACTTAAATTCGACCGCGCTTACGACATACCTCCAGCCCGCGCGCTATCGCCCGTTTTGGCCGGGCCGCGCGATCGCCTGAAAATCTTGACCGTCGAGGACAATCCGATCAATCGCAGACTTCTCGAGCGACAACTCGAAAAGCTCGGCATCGCCAATGTCGCAGTGAGCGATGGCCGCGCCGCCCTGGAGCTTATCGCCAAAAACGAGTTCGGGCTGGTACTTCTCGACTGCCAAATGCCCGAACTAGACGGCTACCAGACCGCCGCACAAATCCGCTCGTTTGAAGCCGGCCGAAGCCGCATTCCGATTGTGGCGATCACGGCGAACACAACTGAAGACGACCGCCGCAAATGTCTCGAGGCCGGCATGGACGATTTTGTCCCGAAGCCGATCTCTCTGGAAATTCTCTCCAACATCATTCAGAAGTGGGATCGCCCTTTCGATGAGACGGCCTTGTCAGCATTTATTCGTATCACCGCGGATGATTCCTCGCAAGCCGCACGCCTCCTGGACGATTTTATAGCGGACGCTGCCACGCACTTGAGCACCGCGCACGCGGCCTTGTCGCGAGACGATCGAGCCATACTCGCTCGGGAATGCCATTGTCTGAAAGGGGCGGCGGCGGCCGTCGGCGCGCGGGGCTTGCGCGAACTCTGCCAACGACTGGATGAGGCGGCCGCGAAATCCGAAACGCCGATCCTGGAGAGCCTGCTTTTGCAGGCCGATGCCGAGTACCAACGGTTGAGAACCGACCTCGCGTCGCGGCGTGCCTTTCCTTAATTTGTATCGTTGCAGACCATGAGTTTTCGAATCGAAGCCACGGACACCTCCGGCGCCCGGGCCGGACTGCTAGAGACGCCGCGCGGTACTGTGCGCACTCCGGTCTTCATGCCCGTGGCAACGCTCGGCAGCGTCAAAGCTCTCGATTCGGATGATCTGCGTCGTCTCGCGCCTCAAGCAATACTCGCAAACTCGTATCACCTTTACCTGCGTCCGGGAGTAGAGACCGTCCAGTCGGCCGGCGGACTACACCGGTTCATGGATTTCGAAACCTTCATCATCACCGATTCCGGTGGTTTCCAAGTTCTTTCCCTCTCCAAACTTCGCGAAATCGACGATGAAGGAGTCACGTTCAAGTCGCACCTCGATGGATCAACTCACCGCCTGACCCCAGAGTCGGTGATCGCAGTCCAAGCGGCACTGGGATCTGATGGCTGGACGACGCTGGATGAATGCCCCCCCTACCCCTGCGATAAGGCGACTGCGTCGCAAGCCTTGGATCGCACCATGCGTTGGCTGGATCGATCTGTCCCGGCCGTCGAACGTGCTCGCGCGGCAGGATCGCGCAGTTTATTTTTTCCGTTGTTTCAGGGCGGACTTCATCCGGAACTCCGGCAGCGGTCCGCCGCGCACCACCGATCGACCCCTGCCGACGGCATAGCGATTGGCGGATTCATGGTCGGGGAGGACAAGGCCACCACCTGGGGCAACTTGACCGAGACAACCGCTCTCTTGAATGAAGACCGCCCACGTTACTTGATGGGCGTGGGCACCCCCCGCGATTTGTGGGACGCGGTTGCGTGCGGCGTCGACATGATGGATTGCGTCTACCCGACGCGCGTCGCACGAAGCGGGCAGATTATGGCTCGCGGCGGCAAATACAACGTGACAAATGCTCGTTTTCGGCGCGACTTCTCACCACTCGACCCGTCTTGCACCTGTTTCGTCTGCGCGCGCTACACTAAGGCCTATTTAGGCCATCTACTGCGTTGCGAAGAGCTCGCGGTATACCGTCTCCTTTCCTATCACAATCTTCATTTCATGGCGGCGACCGTTGACGACATCCGTAAATCCATCATTGAGGGACGTTTTAAATCGGCACGAGAGGAATTCCTCGCCAGTTATGCCGTTTAATCCTAGGTTTGTTGACCATTCCAATTACGAAATGGCATAATCCACAACCGCACGCCGCAAACGGCGCAATGCGCCGATCCCCACGCCGGAGGATTGCATGGACTTTTTTTACTCAATGAAGTTCCCTTTCACGATCGTGATGGTAATCTCTCTCATCGCGCTTGCCGTGGCTTTTTGGTTGATCGATTGGGTGATGGCCAAGGATACCGGCACGGACGAAATGAGGAAGATTTCGGACGCGATCAAAGCCGGCGCCGAAGCGTTCCTGCGTCGCCAAAACTACACGATCGTGACACTCTCGGCCGTGCTCGCGGCGGTGATTTTCGTTCTTTACGCTTTCGTTCGCAAGCCCAACGAACATGACCCGGCAAGTCCTATGGTCCTCGCGCTGTGCACCACTGGATCCTTTGTCGCTGGCGCGGCCTGCTCGTTAATCGCCGGCTATATCGGCATGTGGGTCTCGATCCGAACGAACATTCGCACCGCGTCGGCGGCGCGCACCAGCCTTAACGACGCGTTGCGCATCGCCCTTCGTGGCGGCGCGGTCGCAGGCCTTTTCGTTTGCGCGATGTCGTTGATCGGCGTGGGTGGCCTGTTCATGTTGCTGAAGCTTCTGGGCTTTCCTTATGAAAAGATTCCTTTCATGATCGTTGGCTACGGATTCGGCGCTTCCTTTGTTGCGCTGTTCGCTCAGCTCGGCGGCGGCATCTACACGAAGGCTGCCGACGTCGGAGCTGACTTGGTCGGAAAAGTCGAGGCGGGCATCCCGGAAGACGACCCTCGCAACCCGGCCGTCATCGCGGACCTTGTCGGAGATAACGTCGGCGATTGCGCAGGCCGTGGCGCCGATCTTTTCGAATCGACCGCCGCTGAAAATATCGGGGCGATGATTCTCGGCGTGAGCTTGATTCCCTACTTCGGATGGAGAGGCGTCGTGTTCCCCCTCGTCGCGCGCGCATTGGGAATATTGGCGTCCATTTTCGGAATTCTCGTGGTGCGAACCGAGGAGCACGAAGATCCGATGGACGCGCTCAACATCGGGTATTATTTGACCTCATTCCTCGCCGCTCTCGGTTTCGCATGCGCCGCTTGGTGGATGCTCCGCAGCGACTTGGCACCTAACGCTTGGATCTACTACACGACGTGTGGTTTCATTGGAATTCTGACCGCCCAGGCATTCGTTTATTTAACTCAGTACTACACTGAATACAAGTACCGCCCAGTTCTGTCCATTGCCGAGGCCTCGAAAACCGGCCCCGCGACGAACATCATCTCCGGCATTGCCGTCGGTTTGGAATGCACGGCTTTGCCGATTATCGTGATCGGTATCGCGATTCTATCCTCCTACAAATTGGGCGTCATGGCCTTGGGACCAGACGCGGGCGTCACCGGCGGATTATTCGGAACGGCGGTTGCCACGATGGGAATGCTTGGAACCGCCGCCTATATCCTCGCGATGGACACCTTCGGGCCGATCACCGACAACGCAGGCGGAATCGTAGAAATGTCCCGCCAACCTGAAGAAATCCGTAAGAAGACCGACCGCCTCGACGCGGTCGGGAACACAACGAAGGCATTGACAAAGGGATATGCTATCGGCTCGGCGGCCCTCGCCGCCTTCTTGCTGTTCTCCGCTTACCTCGACGAGATCTACAACTACTCGGGCCACCATATCTCCGTCGATTTGGCCAAGCCTGAAGTCTTCGTCGGCGCAATGCTGGGCGCGATGCTCGTGTTCCTTTTCGCCTCGATGGCAATCAAGGCCGTCGGCGAAGCCGCGCAGACCGTCATCGCGGAAGTGCGGCGTCAGTTCAAGGAGAAACCCGGGATCATGAAGGGCACCGAAGATCCCGATTACGGTCAATGCGTCGACATCGTCACTATCGGGGCGCTCAAGCAAATGATCGTCCCGGGATTATTGGCGACCGCCGGACCCGTCGTGGTTGGCCTCATCATGCGCATGTTCATCACCCCGGCCAACCCAACCATCGCGGCAGAGGCGGTGGCGGGGCTTCTTATGGTCGGGACCATCGCGGGCATCTTAATGGCATTGTTCTTGAACAATGCCGGCGGCGCCTGGGATAACGCGAAAAAATATATCGAAACAGGCGCCCACGGAGGCAAGAAATCTGACGCGCACAAGGCCGCCGTCGTCGGCGATACCGTCGGCGATCCCTTCAAGGACACCGCGGGGCCCTCTCTCCACGTCTTGATCAAACTGCTGGCGACCATCACGCTCGTTTTAGCCCCGCTCTTCCTTTAAAGGAACAGTCCCGTCGCCAGAACCCCCCCTGGTTCATGCGAACCGGGGGGACTTTTTCTTGACAGACGCGAGGATGATTGCTACAATTAGCAGGTAATAATTTTTATTAAACACGAACAAGGGGACTACATGAACGTTAACATCGGGCTCAAGGAATCGTCGCGAACTAAGCTCCTGACGTTGCTTGAGTCTCTCCTCGCCGACGAATTTCTCCTTTACACGAAAACGCGAAATTATCACTGGAACGTAACCGGCCCCCAGTTCGTCGAGCTGCATAAATTTTTCGAAGGACAGTACGAAGAGCTTGATGGCTTCGTCGACGACACTGCCGAACGCTCCCGCGCGCTCGGCGGGAAAGCCCTGGGCTCAATGAAGGAATTTCTGGGCAAAGCGCGCCTTGAAGAGTCTCCCCCCCGGTCACTCGCGGCAAACGCGATGACCGCCGATTTGCTGCGCGATCATGAAAAGATCGTCCGGTGGCTGCGCGTCGATGTCGACGAGGCGGACAAGCTCGGAGATCAGGGCACGGCGGACTTTTTGACGGGCCTCATGGAATCCCATGAGAAGATGGCTTGGATGCTGCGTAGCTTGGTCGGATGATCAGCCTCGTGAAAACGCGCGCCCAAGTCCGGGATTTCTTCAGCGTCAAAAAAATACCGTTGACCCACCAGCGCCTCGCCGTGTATGAAGAGCTCTGCGGACGCAGTGATCATCCCAGCGCGGAATCGCTGCACGAATCCCTACACGCGGCCTTCCCGAGCCTTTCGCTCGCGACCGTCTACAAGACTCTCCAGACGCTGCATGCGATGGGCATGATCGCTCGCGTGGACTCTCCGACCTCTCAGGCGCGCTACGACGCGATCGTCGACACCCATCATCACGCCGTTTGCGGCTCCTGCGGACGAATACAAGACCTGTTCGATGCGACGCTTGACGCTCTCCCCCCCCGCAAGATCGATGGCTTCGTCGTTCAAGGCCATTCCGTGCATTTTCATGGCATTTGCACCCGTTGCGCGAAAGTCTCAAAATCTAAAATTCGCTTAAATCAATAGGAGGACTCAATTATGGCCGAAACACTCGTTCAAAAGGACGCGCCGGACTTCAAGGCGAAAGCGCTCACCGGTAAGACATTCAAGGAAATCCAGCTGTCAGACTATAAAGGGAAGTGGTTGGTACTTTTCTTCTACCCTCTCGATTTTACGTTCGTTTGTCCGACGGAAATCACCGCATTTTCCGACCGGATCGAGGATTTCAATAAATTGGGCGCCGAAGTTCTCGGCTGCTCGGTGGATAGCGAGTTCTCACATTTGGCTTGGTCCCAGACGTCGCGCAAAGAGGGTGGCTTGGGCGAAATCAAGTACCCGTTGCTCGCCGACCTCACGAAGAAGATCGCTCGCGATTACGGCGTCCTCGTCAATGACGCCGTCGCGCTACGCGGCCTCTTCTTGGTCAACCCCAAGGGCAAGGTCTCCTATTGCGTCGTTCATGACCTGGGAGTCGGCCGCTCGGTTGATGAGACTTTGCGCGTGATCGCTGCCTTCCAACAAGTGGAGAAGACCGGCGAGGTCTGCCCCGCGAATTGGAACCAGGGCAAGAAAACGATGAAAGCCGACCCGGTGAAATCAAAGGAGTACTTCGCCGCCGCAGCCTAACTCGTATCCCGATGAGAGCCGGCCGTGTCTGAGACACGGCCGGCATTCTTTTTGGTGCGCCCGGCAGGGCGCACTTACTCGGAGGTGTAAGTCCTCTACGGACCCTGA